>DASWUT010000223.1:0-4507 GCA_036401455.1 Gemmatirosa sp.
GCGCAGCGCGTGCACGTCCGGCGTCGCCCCCAACCGGTCAGCCGCTGATCGGTCAGCGGCCATGCCACGATCATTCACGTCGCGAACGTAGCGCGGCGGCGCGCATCCGGCGATCATCCGCCCTGTCGACGCGCTGAGCGACCGCTGTCCATTCCCCCACCCGAGGTTCGGTCATGCTCCTGCCCCTGCTCCTCTCCGCCGTGCACGCCGTCGCCCTCGCCGATTCGTCGGTCGCCGGTACCTGGAAGCTCACCGGCGACGTCCAGGGCAACCCCGTCAACGAGGTCTGCACGCTCAAGCAGGCCGGCGCCGCCGTGACCGGGACGTGCACCGGCGAGAGCGGCCAGGCGTACCCGGTCACGGGCGAGATAAAGGACGGCAAGCTCACCTTCCGCCACGGCGGCGAATACCAGGGCACCGCGCTCACGCTCACGTACTCGACGCCCGTCTCGTCGGCGAAAGCGATGAAGGGCTCGATCGACGTCCAGCCGTTCGGCGTGACGGGCGACTTCACCGCTGCCCCGGCGCCGGCCGCGCCGGCCGCGCCAGCCCCGGCGCCGTCGCGGCCGTGAGTTGCGCGGCCAGGCGCTGCGGGGCGGCCTGACAGTAGGCATCGCGTAGCAGGCCGGCCACCCCGCCCCACGGCGGCCGGCGGTCCAGCCACACGCCCACCCAGCCGCTCACGCCCACGTAGGGCGGAATGAAGACGCGACGCGGCGCCGCCTGCACCATGAACGCCTGATTGGCGGGCCTGGCCTTGATCCAGACCGCCGGCCGCCCGTTCCCGTGATGCGTCCCGGGGCTCGCGTACATCGCGAACAGCTTGTGGCGCACGCGAAACGTCGGCGCGCCCCACGCGAGCGCTTCGTGGGCCTCGGGGAGCGCCAGGCAGAGCGCGCGGAGGTGGGAGAGCGGATCACGCGGCACGGGAACGTCCGGGTGGCACGACGTGGGCGCCCGTCGCGTGATGCGTTAGGCGATCACCGGTACTGCGTGGCGCGCTGCTCCGCGGCGCACGACGCCACGGGACGCGGTTCGGCCGCGCCGTGCCCGTCGGAGACGATCACCCAGCAATCGTCGAGCACCGAGCAGTAGCAGACGCGCGCCGTGATGGCGAAGCGCTCGCGGTCGAGCGTCATGAACAGCGCCCGCTGCGCGGTGTCGGGCGGGAGGACGAGGAAATCGATCGTCCGGCCCGCGGTCAGCACGCGGCCGGTGATGTCGCTCGTCGTCACGGTGAGTCGGTGCGCCGAATCGATCGCCGCGGCGCAGCACACGTGGAGCAACTCGCCTGCGTCCTTCACCGAGCGGTCCCGGTAAGCGAGCCGCACGCTGCGCACGCGCGTCGGCCCGACCCCGGAGTTGTGTAACGTCAACGACAGCCGTGGCCGGCCGTCGTCGCCCTGGTTGCTCGTGTCGTACTCGACGACGGGCCACACGCTCGCCGCGAGCTGCCGGTCCATCACCTCCGACTGGTGCCGCGCGATGATGAGCGAGCCGGCCGACACGACGACCGCGGTGAGCGCCGCGGAGAGTTCGATCCAGCGCCCCGACCGAGACTCGCGCGCGGACCCGTGGGCCGGCGCGACTCCGGCATCCTGAGGCGGTGTGGGAGGCACGCGGCCAATCTGTCCCGCGCACCGGACGCCGGCAAGCAACGCGACGCGCGCGCCGCCCCGGCGGTCGGTCAGAACACCTTCAGCTCGACGAGCCGGACGGCGGTCCCCGCGTGCGGTGTCACAACCACGCGTACGCGCGTCGTCTCCAGACGCGGCCACGCCGCGTGCGTGATCCCGTTGGCGACCGGGCGCTCGTACGTGCCCGCGGCGGGAACGTCGGCCCACCCGCCATCACGCCACACCTGCAGCTGGTACGCATCCGGCACCGCCTGGTGGATGCCGTCGACGAAAAAGCTCAACTCCGCCGCCTGCACGACGACCGCCCGGTCGAAGTCGACCGCGTACCAGTCGGTCGCGTTAGGCGACCCGGTCGTCGACCAGCCGTTCGCGATCTCGGGGAAGAACCACACGCGCCCGTCGATCGCCTGATGCAGCGACGTGGCGTCGGCGTTGACCGACGCGCTCGCGACCGGGAACTGGCCGGGCACGAGGTTCATCGCGAGATCGATCGTGCGCCGCACGGGCGCGAGCGGCGCTTGGCCGATCCGCGCCGTGAGCCGGCCGAGCGTCGGCGCGGCCGCCACGCGCGCCCCGTCGACGTCGACCGACAGCCCCGCGCCGTGCCCGTAGCGCCGGCCGTCGGCGTCGAAGCGCACCGAGACGAGATGGCCGTGGTAGGGCACGTTCTCGAGCGCGAAGTACCGCAGGAACTGCGGATCGCGCGCGTCAGCCGGGACTAACGGGTTCACGTCCAGCACGTCGTCCGCGCGCGGCCGCAGCCCGACGAGGCCGGTGATCACGAGGTCGTCGAACCCCGAGTGGTTGTAGTGGTGCGAGCGCGGTAGGCCCACGATCGGCGCCCCCGTGTCCGGCTCGTAGTCCTCCTGCAGGTCCAGCCGGCCGTTCAGGACGTGCAGCCGCGCGTACTGCGTGAACAGCCGCACGTAGTCCGACGCCGTCACGACCTGCTGCGGGTACCGGTTGAGCAGGTTCGCCATCCCGACGAGCGCCTGCGTCGTCTGGAACGGCCACGCCGGCCCGTTCCACTGGCACTCGCGCCCGCCCGTGGCACGGTCGTACCGGTACTGGCGCATGTAGTACTCGTATGACGGCTCGACCGTGCGCAGCCCCGCGCGCCCGGCGAGTTCGTGCGGCGACAACAGATGCCGCCACGCCGCAGCGTAGGCGGGCGTGCTGTCGGGCAGGTCGACGTACCACGGCAGGTACCCGACGAGTTCGCGCCCGCGGATCGGCTGCCAGTAGTGCACGAACGCGTTGTCGATCTGGTAGCGGTCGACGAAGTGTTGGAGGTCGGGGCTCCACAGCGCGTCGAGCACGGCACGCCGCAGCGTGTCGGCGCGCGCGGCGAACGCGACCGACGTCGCGCGATCGCCGCCGAGCGCGGCGAGCCGGCTGATCGCGCGCGCGTTGGCGTACATGAAGCTGTTGATCGACGGCCGGAACGCCTGCCCACCGGTGAACCCGTCCTTGCCGCCACTCGCGTCGATCGAGGCGATCGTGTACTCGGTCGCGTCGAGCAGCGGCTCGATCCAGTACAGCCGCTTCGCGAAGTCGTAGTGGTCGTCCCACAGATTGTACACGTGCCGCATCGCGTCCAGATGCGCGAGCGCGGCCGCGGTGTCGCCGTCGACGAGGAAGCGCGCGTACACCGCGTCGGCGATCGCCTCGCTGAAGTGCCGGTCGTTCCCACCGCCGGCGTACATGAAGTCGAGGTAGTCGCCGACGTACCGCCGGTCGCGCAGCCAGCGGCCCTCGTAGACGTGGAACGTCGTGGCGTCGTTGAGGCTCGCGAAGGGCTGGCGTTGCCACGGCACGTCGTCGAGGAACTCGGTGACGATGTAGCCGCGCGGGCCGAGGTCGCGCAGGTGCGCGCGGTAGAGCTGCCAGCGGTAGTAGTAGACGCGGTCGAGCGTCGAGTCGGCCGATTCGAAGAACGGGATGTTCGCCTCGTACCACGGCGCGTCGGCGCCGAACCGCTCGCGCGCGATGCGGTGCGCATCGAGCACCGGCGGCGCGGCCGCGGGCGGAGCCGCGGATGCCGGAGCCGCGGATGCCGGAGCCGCGGATGCGGCAGCCGCGGCAGGTCGCCCACCGACGCCGGCGAGCAGCACCGTCAGCAGCAACGCCGCGACCGCCACGACGGGCGCGACGCGCGCCCGTCCCGCGCGCCGGTGGAGCCGCGACGTCGCACCGCCGGCGACACGCGTGCACGGCGCAGAACGACGGTAAGCAGGCAGGCAGGGTCGAGACACGTCGCGCGGAGCGAGGACGAGGGTGGCGCGCGACGTCGGACGCCCGCCCGCGCCGCGGATCGCGCAACGTACACCTGGGCCCAACGCGCCGGGACGGCACGCTTGACAGGCAACCGAATGGTTGCATATTGCCGCCGTGGACGACGACACCGTGTTCCGCGCACTGGCCGACGCGAGCCGCCGCCGTCTGCTCGACCGGCTCCACGCCCGGAACGGGCAGACGCTCTCCGAGCTCTGTGCCGGACTCGCGATGACCCGGCAGGCGGTCGCCAAGCACCTCGCCATTCTCGAGGCCGCCAACCTCGTCGCCACACAGTGGTCCGGGCGCGAGAAGCAGCACTTCCTCAACCCCGTCCCGATCCAGGCCATCGCCGACCGCTGGATGCGCAAGTTCGAACGCGGGCGCGTGCGCGCGCTCGCCGATCTGAAGCGCGCGCTCGAAGTGCCCGATCCGCCCGCTGACCGCGCCGACGCCCCGCACGGCACCGCAGACGGTGATTGACGCACCATGGCCGACCGCAGCACCGCCCGACGCAGCCTCAACACTCCCTCCCCCCCTCCGAGGACCCGCACCATGCCCGACCATGCTCCCGCCAGCAACGCCCGCGACACGGT
>DASWUT010000224.1:0-10496 GCA_036401455.1 Gemmatirosa sp.
GATGATGCGCCGCATCGCCTGCACCGCGAGCTGCGGGTACGCACCGGCGGCCGTTTCGGCCGAGAGCATGATCGCGTCCGTGCCGTCGAGGATCGCGTTCGCAACGTCGCCCGCCTCGGCGCGGGTCGGGCGGGGGTGCTCGACCATCGACTCGAGCATCTGCGTCGCCGTGATCACGGGTCGGCCGAGGCGCTGCGCGGCGGCGATGATCTGCTTTTGCGCGAGCGGGACGCGTTCGAACGGCAGCTCGACGCCGAGGTCGCCACGGGCGACCATCACCGTGTCGGTCGCGCGCAGGATCTCGTCGATGTTGTCGAGCGCTTGATCCTTTTCGATCTTCGCGCAGATGAGCGTGCCTTTGGGCACCATCGCGCGCAGTCCGTCGACGTCGGCCGCGCGGCGCACGAAGCTCAGTGCGAGGTACTCCACCTCCTGTTCGACGGCAAACACGACGTCGGCGCGGTCCTTGGCGGTGATCGACGGCGCAGAGACAGAGACGCCGGGCAGGTTCATCCCCTTGTTGCTCTTGATCGCCCCGCCGTGCACGACGCGCACGCCGACTCGCCTACCCTGAACGTCCACCACGACGAGCTCGATCAAGCCGTCGTCGACGAGCACGCGGTCGCCGGTCCGCACGTCGTTGGCGAGCGCCTCGTACGTGATCGGGATCTCGTGCCGTGCGAGGTCGTGTTCCTCCGATTCCGGGACGAGCGTGAGGCTCTGTCCTGGTTCGACCTGGATGGCGCTCGCGAGCGCGCCGATGCGGATCCGGGGCCCCTGAAGGTCGCCGAGCACGGCGACGTGGCGGCCTAACTCCGTGGCGACCTCACGCACGATGCGGATGCGCTCCGCGTGCTGCTCGTGTGTGCCGTGCGAGAAGTTGATGCGGGCGACGTTGAGGCCCGCCTCGATGATTCCGCGAATCGCGTCGCGTGAGGTGGTGGCGGGGCCGAGCGTACCGACGATCTTGGTGCGCGGTGTATAGCGAACGGTCACGGCGTCTGGGCGGCGGGGGCGCGCTCTGGATCGCGCGCAGGGTCGACATCGGCGGTCGTGGACAAGGTAACGCCCCGTGGCGGCGATGCTGCGGCTGCCGGCCGTGCGATCGCGTCAGATTCCATCATGCCGCGCGGCCCGATGCGCGTTCGCGCGGTGACACCGAGCAGTGCGCCGACGCACGTCGCCGCTGCCCAGGCGAGCAGGCCGGCGAGCCCGAGCGTCAGCAGCGCGCACACGAGCGCGACGAGTCCCGCGCTCGCGCCGCGGACGCCCGCGAGCCCGCCGACGACTCCGACGACCGTCGCGGGGCCGCCACGCAGCACCGACCAGGCGAGGAGTGCCGCCCATCCAACGATCCCCGCCCAGCCAGCGTCGCGCGCCCGCGCGCCCCGTGCGACGTCGCGACCCGCGACGGCACCGACTACCGCGGGCGCGGGCCACCCGACGAGCAGGGTTGCGAGTACGACGGCAACGGAAAGCAGCACGACGAAGGCGGCGCGACGCACGGCTCAGCGAGGCACCAGCGTGAGCGTTCCCGCGACGTCGCGCGCTGCGAGCGACGTCGGCGTGCGCGGGACCAACAGCGGATCGAGCTCGCCGGCGAGCCAGCGCGGGATGCGGTCGCGGTACCCCGGATCGAGCGGGTTCCCGCTCTGCCCGCCAGGGTAGATCCCCCACGCGCGCACGCTGTCGCCGAGGTCGACGACCATGCGCCAGCTCGGGCCGGCGTTCCCCTCGCCCGTCGACGGCCAGAGCGTGTTGGGCCCGCTCGGCACCGGCAGATCGAGCGCGCCGAACGCCGGGACGCGGCCGAGGTGGCGGATGTTCGCGTGCCGCAGGCGGCGCCACGTCCACCCGCCGGCGTCAGGCGCGCCGTACCGCACGCGGCAGCTATCGAGCGCGGCGGCGAGGCTCTGGGCGAGCACGTCGTCGCGCGTCTCGCGGACGGGGGTGGCGCGTTCGTCCCACCACACGCTCATCGAGTCCGCGAGGAGTTCGGCCAGCACCGCCGCGGACGGCGTGACCACGCGCGGCGGCCGCGTGCTCGGGTGGCCGAACGGGTCGATGCCGGGCGCTGGACGCGCGTCCGGCGGGTCGAGCTCGTCCCACGTGCGAATCGACAGCTCACGCATCGCCCACTCAAAGAGCACCGCGCGCGTGTTGTCGCGCGTGTAGCGGCGGTCCCATCCGCCTAACAGGCGGGCCGCGTCGGCGAGCGTGTGTGCGTCGACGCCCGCGGGCGCACCGCGCGCGGCCGCATGCAGGAAGTACGGAACGAAGCGATCCGCGCGCGCGCTCCCCGGATCGGCCTGCATCCGGCGCATCGCATCGGACGTGACGCGCGCGTCCGCGCGGAGGAGCGCGTTGATGCGGAGCGCGCGCCACGGGTCGTAGCTGCCGCCCCAGAAGTCACGCGCGTTGGGCGATCCCGCGGCGTGCGTGTCGACGGGCTGCTGGTTGGCCGAGGCGAGATACCCCTGCGCAGGGGCCAACGCCTGCGGGTACCGATCGACCGGAAGATCGCCCGTCCAGTCGCTCGCGCGCGTGCGGCCGTCGCGGACGACGTCGCCCGACCCGTCGCCCGGCCTGATCGGATACCGACCCGTCGAACGGATCGCGATCGTGCCGCCGCGGTCCGCAGCGAGCATGTTCTGCGCGGGCGCGCGGTAGCCGCGAGCCATCGCGTCGAGGAACACGCGCGCGGTGGTCGCGTGCGCCGCCTCGCGGAAGGCGCCGAGTTCGTCGCCTGGCTCTAACACGGTCCAGCGCATCGACAGCCAGCGCGGCGCCGCTGCCGCGCCGTTGGGCCCTCCCGGCTCGCGGCGCAGCGGGCCTCGGTGCGTGAAGCGAAGTGTGTCGGCCGCGACGAGCGCGCCGGTCGCGGTCCGGTACGCCTCGACCCGGCGTTCGAGCGGCACCCACGCGCCGTCCAGCCGGTACCGCGTCGGGTGCACCGGGTCGTCGACCTCCTCGGCGTAGAAGTCCACGACGTCGACGCCGGTGTTCGTGAACGTCCACGCGACGTCGCGGTTGAAGCCGATCACGATCCCGGGCACGCCGGGGATCGTCACGCCATAGACGTCGAGCGCGCCGGGGACGACGAGGTGCGCCTCGTACCAGATGCTCGGGAGCGTGAGCTCGAGGTGCGGGTCGCCCGCGAGGAGGGCGTGGCCTGTGGCGCTTCGCGCGGGGGCTACTGCCCAGTTGTTGCTCGCCAGATGCGCGCGCTCATCCGGCGCCGTGCCCGCGGGGCGCCCGGAGAAGAAGGTCGCGTACGCCGATGCCAGGCGCAGGGCGCCCGGGTCCGGCGCCGCCGGCGCGGGGAGCGGCGCGAAGTCGTCGCGCGGCGCACCGGCGCCGTTGGGCTGGATCGGCTCGACGATCGGCTCCTGGTCCGGAAAGAGCGCCGCCGCGGCGGTCGCGCCGACGCGCGCCGCAGCGGCGGCGCGATCGACCTCGCGCGCCTGAAAGGCGAGCGTGTACCCCATCCGGTTCATCACGTGGAGCGCGTCGATGGCACGCCACGGAGCGGGCCGGGTGTTCGTGAGGCGAAACTCGATCGGCAGGTCGCCACCGCCTAACGTGGCGAGGTACGCGTTCACACCGCCCGCGTACGCGTCGAGCATCGCGCGCTGGGCCGGCGCCATCGCGCGCAGCTTCGCTTCTGCCGCGCGGGGTAGGCCCAGGCGACGCATCTCGCGGTCGAGCGGGAGCGCGGCCGGGCCGGCGAACTCGGTCAGCCGGCCGCTCGAGGCGAGCGCCTGGATCTCGAGCTGAAACAGTCGGTCGCGCGCGACGGTGTAGCCCAGCGCGCGGTACGCGTCGAGCTCCGTCGCCGCGAAGATGTGCGGTACCTGCCGCCGGTCGTAGACGATGCGCACCGTCGCGCCGAGCGCCGCGATGGCGAGCGTGTCGTGCGCGCCGACAGCGGCCGGCGGCGCGGCGGCCCACACCCCGTGCGCCGGATCGAGCAGCGGGCCGAGTGCGGGCACGCGTCCGACAGGCCGCGACGCGACGAAGCCGCCGGCTCCGAGCAGGAGCGCGGCGGCCGCGGTGCGCCGGTTCACCGGCCGATCATGCGCTGGTGGCGAGCGCGCCCATCTTCTTCTCGATCCCGCCGAGCAGGCCGTCGAACGACTTCTGGAAGCTCGCGATGCCTTCGGTGAGCAGCTTGTCCGTGACCTCGGTGAGGTTGATGCCGAGTGCCGCGAGGTCGGCGATGTCGCGCTCTGCCTGGTCGACGTGCTGAGTCACGGTCACCGCCGTCTCGCCGTGATCGCGGAACGCGTCGATCGTCGCGGGCGGCAGCGTGTTGACCGTGTTCGGCCCGATCAGCTGCTCGACGTAGAGGACGTCGCGGTAGGCCGGATTCTTGGTCCCCGTGCTGGCCCAGAGCGGACGCTGCACCGCCGCCCCCTTCGACGCGAGCGCTTCCCAGCGCGGGCCGGAGAACTTTTCCTGGAATAGCTGGTAGGCGAGCTTCGCGTTCGCGATCGCGGCCTTGCCACGGAGCGCGAGCGCGTGCGGACGCCGATCCTCGGGGAGCGTCGGCGCGAGCGCGTCGAGGCGCTTGTCGACCTCGGAATCGACGCGACTGACGAAGAAGCTCGCCACCCCACCGATGTGGTCGACCGGCTGCCCGGCGGCGACGCGCTCCTCGAGCGCGTCGAGATACGCGTCGATCACCCGGCGATAGGCGTCGAGGCTGAAGAGGAGCGTGACGTTGACGTTGATTCCCTCGGCGAGCAGCGCGCGGACGGCGCGGGCTCCGCTCTCGGTGCCGGGCACCTTGATCATCACGTTCGGGTGCCCGACGTGCTCCCACAGACGGCGCCCTTCCTCGATCGTCGCGTCGGGGTCGTTGGCGACGCCGGGCGAGACCTCGATCGAGACGTAACCATCCTTGCCGCCCGTCGCGTCGTACACGGGGCGGAAGATCTCGCAGGCGCGCTTGACGTCCTCGACCTCGATCGTCTCGAACAGCTGCCACGGCGTCAGCCCGTGCTTTGCCGCGTGCAGCGACTCGTCGTACGCATCACCCTCGGCCAGCGCCTTCTCGAAGATCGTCGGGTTGGACGTCATCCCGCTGAGCGCGTCGTTCGCAATTCGCCCTTCGAGCGAGCCGTCGTGCAGGATGCGCCGATCGATGAAGTCGAGCCACACGGACTGGCCGGCGGCGTGTAGTTGCTGAAGGCGGTTCGGCATATCGCGAGTCCCGGTATGGGTGGAGGTGCGGTCGGACGTCGTACGAAGGAACCTAGCCGACGCCCGGTCGTCGAGCGTCAGCTGCAACCGTGGGGATTACCGGCCGGTGTACACGATCTTCCAGATCCGCCCGCGGGCGTCGTCCGTGACGTACAGGCCGCCGTCCGGCGCCTGCGCGAGCCCAACGGGGCGCCGCGTCACACTGCCTTCCCGGAAGCCATCGGCGAACGTCTCGTAGCGACCCGACGCCCGCCCGTTCGCCATGGGCTGAAAGACGACGCGGAAGCCCGCCTGCGGAAGCGGTGCGCGGTTCCACGAGCCGTGGAAGGTGATGAACGCGCCACCGCGGTAGTGCGCCGGGAACTCGGTCCCCGTATAGAACATCGAGGCCATCGGGGCCCAGTGACCTGGATAGGCCGCAACCGGCGCCTTCTTGGACGCACACCGGCCGACCGCGTGGCCGTCACCGCCGTACTCCGGCGCGAGCACGAGCTTGGACTGCATCTGGTCGTAGTAGCAGTACGGCCAGCCGAAGTCGTCGCCCGCGTTGACCTGCATGAACTCCTCGGCGGGTAGCTCCGCGCTCTGCTCGACCGTGTAGTGGTTCGGCCAGTTTTGGAAGAGCTGGTCGCGCCCGTGCTGCGTGGTGTAGATACGACCGTCGAGCGGGTTGAGCGTGAGCCCCATCGCATTGCGGATGCCCGTCGCCCAACGCGCCGCCGGCGAGAACTCCTGACCGGGACGGTCGGCGGCGAAGCGCCAGATGCCGGCGCGCGTCTGCAACTCCGTGCACGGGTCCGCGCCGGGCGAGCCGCTGTGGCGGTCGGATTCCTGACACGAATTCGTGTTCGACCCGACGTTCACGTACAGCGCGCCCTTGCCGTCGAGCACGATGTTGCGCGCTTCGTGACCGCCGGTCGGCAGGCCGGCGACAATCACCTGCCCCGCCCCGGTCGGCCGTAGCTGGCCAGGTACGATGGCGTAGCGCGCGATCTGATTGCCCTCGTCGACGTAGACGAATCCGCGGGTCACGGCGATCCCCGTTCCGCCGTGCGCGCCGAAGCCGTCGACCTCGTCCGAGCGCCCGTTGCCATCGCGATCGCGGAGCACGAGCACCCCGCCATTCCGCGTCGCGCCCTGCTCGCTCCCGAACCGCCGCGCCACCTGCAGCGCCACGTACACGGTGCCGTCCGGACCCACGGCGATGTGACGTGGGCTGCCCACGCTGTCGGCGAAGATCGTCGCGCAGAAGCCGGTGGGCAGCTTGAGTCCGCCATTGTCGGGCGCGCACGCGGGGGCGGTCGCGTGCGGCGCGGCGGCGGCGAGCGACTCGGCCGGATGCACCGTCGCGGCCTGGCCGTCACCGCACCCCGCGGCGGTCGCGAGGCTGACGAGGGCGAGCGCGGTACGACCGGCGCGCGAACGAGGTACAGGGGCGGCGTGTGGGGCGTGCATCGGGGGGGCTGGTCGGAGGCTCCGCCGACGTTCGCCGGCGCAGGCGTCATCGCGCGCGCAAGCCTCACGCCACGGCTCGGCCGCTCGCGCAAACGCCTGGCGCAGTCGGGTCCGGGTCGGACGGGCTAAGTTGCCGGAGTGCGGCAGGTGTCGTCTGCCGCGCGAACGCGCCGCTTCCTTACCGACGACTCTCGCATGCTGCCTGCCCTGATCCCGACGCTCACCGGTCTGCCGCCGTACGTTTTCGCCGAGCTCGACCGTTTGAAGGCAGAGGCGCGTGTCCGGCTCGCGGTGGAAGGGCGGTCGCTCGTCGACCTCGGCATTGGGAGCCCCGATCAGCCGACCCCGACACGGGTGATCGAGGCCGCGCGGCAGGCGTTCAACGATCTCGCGCGCCACGGGTACCCGCCGTTCCGCGGCACGCCCGAGTTCCTCACCGCGGTCGCGGAGTTCATGCACAACCGCTTTGGTGTCGCCGTCGACCCCGCGCGCGAGATCGTCGCCGTGAGCGGGTCCAAGGAGGGCGTCGCGCAGCTCATCCGCGCGTACTGCGGGCCCGGCGACGTCGCGATCGTGCCCGAGATCTACTATCCGGTGTATGCGCGAGCCGCGCTGCTGCACGGCGCCGAGGTGGCGTACGTGCCGATGCGCGCGCCCTCGTTCCTCGCCGACTTCGAGGCAGTGCCGGCCGACCAGCTGCGGCGCGCGAAGCTGCTCGTCGTCAACTACCCCAACAACCCGACCGGCGCCGTCGCCGATCTCGCCTACCTGGCGCGGGCGGTCGAGTTCGCCCGGCGACACGGGCTGCTGCTCGTCAGCGACCTCGCCTACAGCGAGCTCACGTATGACGGCTACCGCGCGCCCAGCGTGTTCGAGGTGCCGGGCGCCCGCGAGGTCGCGGTCGAGCTGCACTCGTGCTCGAAGACGTTCAACATGGCTGGCCTGCGCATCGGGTTCGTCGTCGGCGCGGCGAGCGCGTGCGACGGCCTGCTGGCATACCGCAGCAACGTCGGCTACGGCACACCATGGGTCGCGCAGGCGGCGGGCGCGTACGCCCTCGCGCACCACCGGACGCTCACGCCGCCGATCGTCGCCGAGTACGCGGCACGCCGCGACGCAGTGTACGGCGCGCTCGCCGCGGCGGGGTGGACCGCGACGCCGCCGAGCGCGGCGATGTACGCCTGGCTCCCCGTACCCGGGGGGTACGACGACTGGGGGTGGGTGCGCGCGGGGATGCACGAGGCGGGCGTCGTCGTGACGCCCGGGATCGCGTTCGGGCCCGGGGGCGCTGGCTACTTCCGCATCTCGTTCGTCCAGCCGGCGGCCGTGCTGGCCGCGGCGGTGGACCAGCTCACCACGGCGGCTGCCGCGGGCGTGTGACACCGACTCGCCTCAGCGGCCGAGCCAGTAGGTGAGTTTGAGCTGAAAGACATTGACCGGCCGATCGCGAAAGAGCGCGGCCTGATCGCGGGTCAGGTCGAAGTTGCCGTACGAGGCAGACCCGCTTCGCTGCTGTGTCCAGACCGCGAACAGCGTCGAGCCGGGGCGGTATTCCCAGCGCAGGACGGCGGTGCCGCGGAGCGAGCGAACGTTGAAGTTGGGGTTCCCGACGTTGAACGCCGACGTCGCGGTCGGCCCGCCCGCCGGCGGGCACGCACTCGCGACCGGCGCGGCCGGGTCGATCGTGTAGTCGCCCGACGCGTCGCGGCACACCGTCCCGAGGTCGCGGCCGTAGACGCGGGACGCCGTCGTGCGCGTGCCGGCGAACTCGTTGAACCGCGTGTACGAGCCGCTCGCGATGAACGGCTGTGCGTAGAGCTCGAGCGTCAGCGCTGGCGTGAACGTGGTGTTGACGCGCGTGTCGATCGAGAGCGTCCGCTGGTCGACGGTCGCGAAGACATAGCGCTGGCCGGCGAATGCGGGCGCCACCGTCGAGTCGGCGACGGCGGTCACGTACTGCTGCGGATCGACGCTGCGTGAGTACGACGGCGAGACGCTGAGCAGCAGGCGGGACGACGGTTTGACCGTGACGCCGGGCGACACGTTGATCTGTCCCAGATCGCTCGCGATACCGGCGACCCTGCGCACACCCAGGTTGAACACGACCGAGTGACGCGCATCGGTGCCGACGTTCGCGCCGACGAAGTCGTAGCCGATGCGCCGCTCGACGGGACCGCCGCGTGTGAGACGGTCATCGAGGTTGGACGGATGATGGATGCCGATGAGGTTGACGGACCAGTAATTGGCGAGCGTGGGAAAGAATCCGCCGTGCAGCTCCGCGTCGTTGCGATCGCCGTCGAAGTTGAACTGCTGCTGCGCCCCGAACGATGCCGCGGCAAACCGGTACCACCGCGTCGGCTTGGTCCAGACGCGCTGCACGTTGGCGAGCATCCAGCGATAGTCCGCCCGGTCGAGATAGGCGAGGTCGTTGACCTCGAAGCCGGGGCTGCGCCAGTTCTGCGCGGTCTCCCACTGCCAGTCGCCGTTGTCCTTGGCGAGTCGCGTGTAGAGCGCGTACCCGCCGAGCGAGGTGCGCGTGGGATCGTACGCCGCGGCGAACAGCCCGTCGGAGCGGACTCGGCGGTCCGGGCGCTGAAAGTAGTGCGCGCTCGACTGCTCGGTCGCGCGGATGGCGGCCGTGTCGCCACCGACGTCCGACGCGGCGATCTGCGCGATGAACGAATAGTTGCGATCCTTCCAATAATGCGCGACGTCGGCACCGGCAACGACGGCGCGCGCCCGGAGGTCGGCCCGCTCGAGCGAATCACCGAGCGCACGCGTCGTCATGGTCAGCACGCCGCCGATGCGCGTGTCGCCGCCGCGCAGGTCCTTGCGCAGGCGCCCGAGGAAGTAGTTGGTCAGCGGTTCGACCTGCTGCGCGCGGACGGGCGGTGGGCCGGGCGGACCGGCCGCCGACGCGGGAGTCGGCTCGGGCACGGTCGGAACGAACTCCGCGGTCGCCCGGCCGGTGAGCGCGTCGAGGATCCCCACGGTCCAACCCGAGCGCGTGCGACCCGTGACGGTCGCCGCGCCGAGGATGCTCGTGACGTCGGGCGCGTCGACGAACTGCGCGTTATCCGACACCGTGCCCGTCAGCTGCGGCGCCCGGCCGATCCGACGTGAGTAGAAGACGTTGAGGTTCGAAACGTTGTCGCAGAAGAAGCAGTTGAAGTCGCCGAAGCTGAAATAGTTGGCGTTGTTCACGAAGAACGGCCGCTTCTCCTGATAGAACGTTTCGAACGCGCTGAGGTTGACGGTGGCCGGGTCGGCTTCCACCTGCCCGAAGTCGGGGTTCACCGTCGCGTCGAGCGTGAGGCTCGGTGTCACGAGCAGCTTCACGTCCGCGCCCACGCGGGCCGTGCGCTGCTGGGCAGACCGATGGAACGGATCGCCCGCAGTGACGGCGGCGAACCGGTCGCCGGTCACGACGTACGGCACGACCTCGGCCTGACGCGGCGGCGCGCCGAGCGCGAGTCCGCTCAGCGTGCCGTAGTATGCGGGACCGCCGGCCTCGTTGAGGCGCCAGAACGCCCACATGTCCTGCTCGTTGCGGCGCGTGACGTAGCGCCAGATCTCGAACCCCCACGGCGCCACGCCGTCGACGACCCCGGAATCCGCGGCCGCGCCGTCGAAATGCCGCGCCGCGCCGCCCTGGAAGCGTAGCTGCGAGAACGGGATGCGGAACTCGGCCGTCCAGCCGAGCGAATCGATGTGCGCCGCGCCCTGCCAGACGGGATCCCACGACGGGTCGCCGTTGAGCTGGTCGCCACGCACGCCTAACGGATTCAGCTCGAACCAGACGCGCGTGTTGCGGTCGCGGAATGGGTCGAACACGA
>DASWUT010000225.1:0-1883 GCA_036401455.1 Gemmatirosa sp.
GAACGACGCGCGCGGAACGCGACTCGTCGACGCGACCGTGCAGTGGACGTGAGCGATCCCGCGCGCGTCGCCCTGCGCAACGGTTGGGCGGTCGGACTCGCGTCGGGCGGGCCGGTCACCGTCACGGCGGCGTCAGGCGCGCTGGCGCGCGCAGTGCACCTCGTCGTCGCACCGCGCGCCGTGGCCACGGCCGCGGCGGTGTCGCACGCCTTCGCGCGGCCGACGCCGGCCGAGTTGCGCACCGAAGTGCAGCGGTTCGTCGCCTCGCTCGAGGCGCACGACGTGTCGGACGTCTCGCACCGGCTCGCCGCGCGAGCGGTCGACGGATCGGCGTCGCACGACTTCGTCACCTGGCTCGAGGGAACGAAGGGCCTCACCGCGGACGCCCCCGCGCTCGGCGAGGCGTCGGACGAGGGAAGCCGCGCCCGCGTGGCCTTCCGCGTGCCGCTGCGCTGGCGCAGCGGAGGCGGCTCGTTAGGCGAGCAGGGTCACAAGGACGTCACCTTCTGGATGACGCTCGCCCACGACGACCAGGGTTGGCACGGCGGCGAGGTCCTGCTCGGCGGCAAGGTCGCGCCGTAGCCGCACGTTGCACGACGGCCGCGACAGGACGGCCGTTACACGACGGCTAGCGGCGCCACCACCGCGCGCGTGTTCCGCGCACGTCGACGTGCACATAGGGCGACGCGACGTTCGTGTACAGCCCCAGACCACCGACGAGCTCCGGGTGCTGGCGCTCGACGAGCTCCGCCGCCGACTGGACGAGTTGCGCGTCGATCGCGGTGAACCGCCCGTCGCCGTCCGCGTCGATCGCGACGTCGGCCGCGTCGCCGTACTGATGCCGGCTGTTGAATGCGGCGCCCTCGACCCCGCCGTTGTGTGCGGGGGTGCGGAACCCCGAGTGCACGTCGAGCGCGACGCGCAGCGGGTCGCGCACGCCGCGCAGGCGTGCGACGGCGTCGGCGACGAGCTCGATCTTGTCGAGCAGCTGCGGCTTCACGGCCACGTAGCGCGGCCACTGCGGCTGGCCGTCGTGCGTGATGAAGTCCTCGAGCCGGAGGTGCCGCGAGACCGACAGACGCGCCGTCCCCGGCATCACTTCGATGAAGCCTAACGGCGTCTCGCCGCCGAACGATTCGAGCGGGTAGCGGCCGATGCGATATCCATGCAGCACGCCGCCCAGCTTCTCGGCGAACGGCGTCAGCACGGCGAGCGAGACGTCGTCCATCACGCGGCGCGCCGGGCCGTGAAGCAGCGCGAGGTGGTAGACGCCGGGCTGCGCGGGCGCGACCACGACCGACCCCGTCAGCGGCAGCGCCTCGGTCGCGACGGACTGGTCGCTCGCGCGCGTCCACTGGTACGTGACGCCGGCGTCCGGACCGTCGGGCGCGACGGGGTACTCGATCACCTGCCCCGGCATCGCGACCCGCAGGTACACCGCCTGACTCACGCCGAACGCGGGGCGGAGCGGGACGCGAACCGGCACCGCCGCCGGATCGGCGGGGTCGAGCCGCACGCCGCCGGTGACGGGCGCCGGCGCGGGGAGCACGCTGCGGGGCGCGACTGAAGCCGTTGTCGCGTCGAGCGACGGCTTGAACGCGATCACCGCGCCGACGGCGACGAGCGCCAGCGCGCCGAACTGCAGCCCGCGACGCGCGAGGGCGAGCCCCGGCGTCGCGCGTCGCCCCGCGGGCGCCGCCCCCGCATCCGCGCGCAGGCCGGCCTGAACGCTCGCCGCCTCGCGCCGTGCTTCCTCGAGCCGCGCGAGTTCGAACAGCGTCAGCCGCTCGCCTGGCGGCGGATCGGCGACCGTCAGGCCCGTCCCCACCGCGCGCGCTGCCCGCGCGTGTCGATGTGCACGAACGGCCCGTGCGCGCCGTTCC
>DASWUT010000226.1:0-7587 GCA_036401455.1 Gemmatirosa sp.
GTCGATCCGGACCTCGCCCGCCTGCTGCGCGCGATGGCGGCGATCAAGGGCGGGCTCGTCACCCTCGGTGCGGCCGCGGTGGGGTGGCGGCTGCGTCGCCCGACGCCGCCCGCGTTCGCCGCCGGATACGTCGCGCTCGTCTGGGTCGCGGGGGCGGCAACGGGCGCGATCTGGCAGCTGGCGGGGGTGGGGCGGGCAGCGGTCGCGCTGCACGTGGCGGGGGCGCTGCTCGTCGTGCTGGCGTGGCGGGATCGGGAGTTCGTGCCGGCGGTGCGGCGGGGTTGAGACGGCGGGAGCGCCCGGCCACCCTCGCCGGATTCCGCCCGCCCTCAGAACTCCCCGACGAACCCGATCTCCGGCTCCAGCCGGTGCCCCGTCTCGCGCGCCACCGCCTCCTGCGCGAGCGCGATCAGCTCGCGCACGTCCCTCGCCGTCGCTCGCCCGCGGTTGACGATGATGTTCGCATGCAGCGGCGAGATCTGCGCGCCGCCGTGGCGGTGCCCCTTCATCCCGACCTGATCCACCAGTCGCCCCGCTCCGACCCCGTCGAGCTTCTTGAAGATCGAGCCCGCGCTCGGGTGGATCTGCAGCCACGGGTGGCGTGCGCCGCGCCAGCTCAGGTTCTCGTGCAGGATGCGGTGCATGCGATCGACGTCGCCGCGCGCCAGGCGGAAGGTGGCCGCGAGGACGATGTCGCGGCGGTGGTGGAACACCGTGTCGTCGTAGCCGAAGCCGACGTACGCGGCGTCGACGGTCTTCCGCTCGTTTTCCTCGCTCAGAATGTCCGCCGACTCGAACACGTCGGCGATGAACATCGTGCGGTCGCGTTCGGGGGCGGGCGAGAGGAAGTGCAGGTTCTGCCACACCGCGCCGCCCACCGTGCTCGGGATGCCGATGAAGTGTTCGAGCCCGCTCCACCCGCGCTCGACCGCGTCGAGGATGAGGTCCTGCATCACCGCGCCGCTCTCCGCGATCAACCGGCATCCGTCGCCTGCGGTACGAAAGCGACAGTGGTCGGCGCGGTTACGGATCACGAGTCCCCGGTAGCCGCGGTCGCCGACGAGGATGTTGGCGCCGAGCCCGAGGAGGAAGTAGGGGATGTGGAGCTCGCGGGCGGCGAGGACGGCCGTGGCGAGCTCGTCGGCGGTGCGGGCGGTGTAGAGGGCGTCCGCCGGACCCCCGATCCGGAACGACGTGTATTGAGCGAGCGCGACGCGCTGGCGGACGCGCCCGGCCCCGCCGAGCCGGGCGTCGAGCGCGGCGAGGGTGTCGGGGGGAAGCGGGGCGGCGGACGACGCGACGGCCGGTGACGGTGCGGCCGGTGACGGTGCGGGCGATGACGGTGCGGCGGACATGCGCGTAAAGGAAGTCGCGGCGGGCGCGCCGTTCCAGCAGCGCCCCGCGTCCCGTCTGCTGCGCGTCCCGTCTGCTGCGCGTCCCGTCTGCTGCGCGTCCCGTCTGCCGTCCCGTGCGCGTCCGTCACCGTTCGTCCATGGTTTCCGCCCTTTCTCGCCATTTCGTGCGCCGTCCTCGCCCCTTCGCCGCCGCGTTCGCCGCGGGCCTCTGCTTCCTCGCCGCGGCCGCGCCTGCCGCGCACGCGCAGTCGCGCGCCGAACTCACGCGCGTGATCCGGCGCCTCGTGATGTCCAACGGGCTCGAGGTCGTCGTCGTCGAGAACCACGGCGTTCCGCTCGCCACCGTCGAGATCGACGTCAAGAACGGCTCGTACACGCAGACGCCCGACTACGCCGGGCTCGCGCACATGTACGAGCACATGTTCTTCAAGGCGAGCCGCGACTACCCCGCGCCCGACGAGTTCACCCAGCGCCTGGGCGAGCTCGGCGCGGTGTTCAACGCGACCACGCAGGAGGAGGACGTCAGCTACTACATGACCCTCCCCGCCGATTCGGCCCGGACCGCGATGGAGGCGATGGCGAGCGCGGTCCGCTCGCCCCTCTTCCGCGAGGACGAGCTCGCGCGCGAAAAGGAGGTCGTGCTCGGCGAGTACGACCGCAACCAGTCGCAGCCGGGGTTCGACTTCCAGCAGGAGATGACCCGGCGCCTGTATCCGGGCAGCTTCAGCCGCAAGAACGTGATCGGCGATCGCGAGGTGCTGCGCACCGTCACGCCGGCCAAGATGCGTGAGATCCAGACGCGCTACTACGTGCCCAACAACGCGGCACTCGTCGTCACCGGCGACGTGCGGCCGGACTCGGTGTTCGCGTGGGCGGCGCGGTACTACGGCGGGTGGACGCGCGCGGCCAATCCGTTCCAGACCAACCCCGTCCCGCCGATCCCTCCGCTCACCACGGACCAGGGCGTGATCGCCACCGCGCCGGTGAGCGCGACCACCGTCTTCGTACAGTGGCAGGGCCCGAGCGTGCGGCGCGACCGGGCGAGCACCTACGCGGCCGACGTGCTGAGCGACGCGCTCAACACCGACGGGTCGCACTTCCAGCACCGGCTCGTCGACAGCGGACTCTGGCAGAGCGCGCAGGTGAACTACTACACGCTCGACCAGAAGGGGCCGATCACGATCTCGGGGCAGCCCGCCCCCGGCCGCGCGCGCGAGGCGCTCGCGGCGCTGTTCGACGAGATCGAACACCTGGCCGATCCGGGCTACTTCACCGCCGACGAACTGCAGGCGGTCAAGGCGTCCCGCACGATGAACTCCGCACTCGGCGCCGAGCGAACGAGCGCGCTCACGCACACGGTCGGCTTCTGGTGGGCGGTGGCCGACATCGACTACTTCATGGGGTACGGCGACACGATGGCGCGACAGACGCCCGAAGACCTGCGGCGCTACGCCGCGACGTACATCGTCGGCCGGCCGCGAGTGACCGGCGTGCTGCTTCCGTCGAGCGAGCGGTCCAAGTTCCCCTTCCGGGAGCAGGACCTGGCCGTGTTCTGGCGCGAGGTGCTCGCGAGCCGACCGGCGCCCAAGCCGGCGACGCCGACCACGCCGGTGCGGACCACGGCCGGCCGCCCCGGGGAGGTTCGCTGATGCGCGCCCGTCGCCTCGCCCGCGCCGCCCGCGCCCTGGCGAGCGCCGCCGTCCTCGTCGCGGCCGGCTTCGGCGGCCGCACCCGCGCCGTCGCCCAGGTACCGACGGCCCAGGTACCGACGGCCCAGCCGCCGGCCGCCCAGCCGACGCCGGCCCCGACCGCCGTGCGCGACACCGGGACGTCGAGCTTCGAGGTCGGCGGCATGCAGGTGATCCTGCGGCGCGTGACTGCCAACCAGGTCGTCGCGGCCAACCTCTACCTGCTGGGCGGCACCAGGCAGACACCACCCGAGCAGGCGGGGCTCGAACCGTTCCTGCTCGAGGCGAGCGAGCAGGGCACGCTGCACTACCCCCGCGAGCGGCTCCGCACGCAGATGGCCCGGCTCGGCACGAGCATCGGCGTCGGCGCGGACCACGACTGGACCACCCTCGCGCTTCGCAGCACGCCGGCAACGCTCGACTCGACGTGGGCGATCTTCGCCGACCGGCTGATGAACCCAACGCTCGACTCGGCCGACGTCGAACTCGTCCGCGCCCAGCTCCTCGGCGCCGTCCGCCAGCGCCGCGACGATCCGGACGCATCGCTCGACTACCTCGCCGACAGCGTCGCGTACACCGGTACGCCGTACGCCGTCGCCCCCGTCGGCACCGCGACCTCGCTCGCCGGACTCACGATCGCCGACCTGCGCCGCTATCAGCGCGAGCAGATGGTCACCTCGCGCATGCTGCTCGTCGTCGTCGGCGACGTCACCCGCGAGCACCTGCTTCGCCTCGTCACGACGACGATCGGCACGCTTCCGCGCGGCGACTACCACTGGACGCCGCCGACGCTGCCGTCGACCTGGAACGGCGCCCTCGCCGTCGAGCGACGCACCCTTCCCACCAACTACGTCCTCGGCTACTTCCCCGGCGCGGCAGCGGCCGGCCCCGACTACGTCCCGCTCCGCATTGCGGCCGCGGTGCTCTCGGGCCGGTTCTTCGCCGAGATCCGCTCCAAGCGCAACCTGAGTTACGCGGTCGATGCCCGGTTCCTCGAACGCGCGAGCGGCGCGGCGGGGCTCTACGTCACCACCGTCGACCCGCGCACCACGCTGCGCATCATGCGCGAGGAGCTCTCGAATCTGCAGGAAGGGTGGATCACCCAGCACGGCCTCGAGCAGCTCACGCAGCACTTCATCACCGAGTACTTCCTCGACAACGAGACGAACGGCGACCAGGCCAACTTCCTTGCCCGCGCCCAGCTCTATCGCGGCGACTGGCACCGCGCCTCCCACTTCGCCGACGAACTGCGCGCCGTGACCCCGGCCGACGTGCGCCGCGTCTCGCGCCAGTACCTGCACGGGCTGCGACTGGCATACATCGGCGACCCCAACAAGCTGGATCCGGGGGTCGTGGGCAGCTTCTGAGGAAGACTCTGGGGGGCGTGCCGGGCCGGGGCCGGCGGTCAGCCGGCCGCTGGCCGGACCGTGTCGAAGCTCTCGTCCGTGACGATCTCGATGACCATCGCATCGCCGTCGCTGAGGCCGAACGTGGCGCGCAGTGCGATCGGGGCCACGACCTCCACGACCCATGGGTCCGGACGGTCCCGCGCGGCGGTCGTGGTCGACCAGAGGAACGCGCGCAGGTCACCGAGGTTCCTGAGCCGACACGGCAGCAGAAGAATGTCGCGCTCGCCCCCGTACTCCTCGCGCCCGAACCACATGACGTGCGCCTCGAGGGAGGGGGCGTGCCAGTCGAACGCGTATGGGAGAGCGACGTTCAGGGAGCCCGGGAACACCGGCATTCCGAGCTTCCGGCCGTACGCCGCGTTGAAGCGTGACAGCCAGCGCGCGGCGTCTCCCTTGCCTCGCTGTACCTGGCCGTGCAGGACTGGCGGCGGTCCCTGCCGTCGAGCATCGGCCTCGCGTGACTCGTCGGTCATCCGGAGTTGGCCATGCGCCGCCGTGGGGTGACGGTCGGGGTCGGGCTCAACCGGCGCCAAGCGCGTGCCGGACGACGCGCGCGACGAAGGGCGCGTCGAGCGGGTCGCGAGAGAACCAGCGGCGGTAGAACAGAGGGCCCACGAGGCCCGCGATCAGCGCGGCCGCGTCGGTGTCCGGCGGCAGCTCGCCACGGTGTACGGCGCGCGCGATCACCGTGCGGAACGGGGCCATGTGCCCCTCCTGGATCCGGCGGTGGACTTCGGCGAGCTCCGGGTCGCGCTCGGCGGCGTCCACGATCGACGGCATCACCGACGACCACCGGGCCGTGCGCAGGAGCTCGGTGATGGCCGTGAGCAACGCTGTGACATCGCCTTCGACGGTGCCGGTGTCGGGCACCGCCGGGTCGGCGCTCAGTCGCGAGCAGGCGTCGACCACGAGGGCAGCCCGCGTCGGCCAATGGCGGTAGATGGTGGTCTTGGCAACGCCGGACCGGCGCGACACTTCGTCGACGCTCACGCCGCCGAGCCCGCTTTCGCCGAGGAGGTCGGCCGTCGCCCGGAGCACCGCCTCCCTTGACCGCCGGATTCGGTCATCCACGCGAGCGTCCCCGGCGGGGCCATCTCCGGGGGGGCCGTCCCCAGCGCGGGCGTCGTCGCCGAGGCCGGTCGTCGGCCCCGGCGGTGCTCCCGCGCGGCCCTGGTGCCCGCTCTCCCGTGTCGGCATGCGTTGACGCTCTCCGTCCGCGGCGATACGATACGCTACTGTAGCGTATCGATACACCGCCGTAATCCACTCCGGTCCAGGACACTACCATGAACTTCGCGTCCGTGCGCGTCATCACCGATGACGTCCCGCAGCTGGTCCGGTTCTACGAACAGGCGCTCGGGCTCGCGCCGACGTGGTACACGGAGGATTTCGCCGAGCTGGCGACCCCGTCGTGCACGCTGGCGGTCGGCAGCGCGCGCACGATGCAGCTGTTCGGCGCTGGGGCCGCGCGTCCCGCCGACAATCACACCGCGATCCTCGAGTTTCACGTCGACGACGTGGACCGGGAGTACGAGCGGCTGCGGGGCGTGGTCGGCGAGTTCGTCCAGGGGCCGACGACGCAGCCCTGGGGCAACCGGTCGGTGTTGTTCCGCGACCCCGACGGTAATCTGATCAACCTGTTCACGCCGGTCAGCCCGGCGGCGATCCAGAAATACACCGCCCAGACCGGCACCGGCGCGTCCACGTGACGGCGCGCCAGCGATATCCGTGCATCCCCGACAGCCACGGCGATTTGTTAGGCATCAGGGGGGACAAACCGGGTTGATGGGTGACACGTGATCCCGGGAGGATGGGTGACACGGCCAACAACGCTGATGCGGTCACGCCTCGCGCACGCACCCTCCACGCGACACCACCGAAGCGGTTGGCCGGTCAGGGGCGACGACTGCAGGAGTAGCACGCGGCCAACGCACACGGCGGCCGGTCCGGGCAGCGATCTGCCCGCGAAGTGTCACCCATCCTCCCGGTGAACGCTGTTACCCATCATCCCGGTTGTGCCCGATCGTTGGCATCACCGACACCTATTCCGACTTCAATCCCTGCCACGGCAACGTCCCGGACCTGATCGCGGCGGCCAAGCGCGGCATCATGCTGGCGGGCGGCCTGCCGATGGCGTTCCCGACCATTTCGATCCACGAAAGCTTTGCCCACCCGACCAGCATGTTCCTGCGCAACCTGATGGCGCTCGACACCGAGGAGATGCTGCGCGCCCAGCCGATGGACGCGGTGCTGCTGATTGGCGGCTGCGACAAGACGCTGCCGGCGCAGTTGATGGGCGCTGCCAGCGCCGACATCCCGGCCGTGGTGCTGCCGACCGGGCCAATGCTGGTCGGCCACTACAAGGGCGAGGTGCTCGGCGCCTGCACTGATTGCCGGCGGTTGTGGGCACGCCACCGCGCGGGCGAGCTGGATGCTGCCGAGATGCACGAGGTGAGCGGCCGGCTGGCGCCGACCAAGGGCACCTGCATGGTGATGGGCACAGCCAGCACGGTGGCCTGCATGACCGAGGCGATCGGGATGGCCCTGCCCGGCGCCGGCACCGCGCCCGCCACCCATGCGGACCGGCTGCGCCTCGCCGAAGCATCCGGCGCGGCCGCCGTCCGGCTAGCCCGGCAGGGCACCACCCCGCGCGAGATCATGACCCCGGCTGCGTTCCGCAACGCGCTGGCGGTGTTGCAGGCGATTGGCGGTTCCACGAACGCGCTGATCCATTTCACCGCCGTCGCCGGGCGCTTGGGCATACCCATGGACCTGGAGGAATTCAACCGGCTGGGGCGCGAGGTGCCGGTGCTGGTCGACCTCAAGCCCAGCGGCGCGCACTACATGGAGGATTTCCACTGGGCGGGCGGCGTGCCCCGCTTGCTGCGGGAACTGGCGCCGCACCTGGACACCGCCGCTCGCAGCGTGGCCGGCGGTACGGTTGCCGATGTGATCGCAAGTGCCGAGCAGGTACCGGGACAGGACGTGATCCGCCCCCTCGAGCGGCCGCTGTATCAGGGCGGCGGGCTGGCGGTGCTGCGCGGGCGTCTGGTGCCGGGCGGCGCGCTGCTGCAGCGCTCGGCCGCCACGCCCGCGCTGCTGCGCCATCAGGGCCGCGCGGTGGTGTTCGATACT
>DASWUT010000227.1:0-4136 GCA_036401455.1 Gemmatirosa sp.
TCGGGGGCCGATCCATCGACAGGAGGACACGATGCAGTGGCTCACGAGACTCGCCCTCGGCGGCGCGTTGATGGCGGCGGTGGACGTTGGCGCGCAGGGCACCGCGCTCGGCACGCCGAAGGCGGGGAGCGTGGCCGCCAAGGCCGCGGCCTCGACGAAAGCGGGCGCGAAGCCGGCCGCGAACACGGTCGCGGTCTATCCCTTCGGATCGGAGAGCGACGGCACGCAGACGGTGCAGTCCGCGCTCGCCGAACGCAGCCGGATGGCGTTCCAGAACGGTGGCGCGTGGACCGTGCTCGACCGGTCGTCCGACCCAAAGCTGCAGAAGGAGATCGACCGGGTCCACTCGCCGGCTGGCTTCAACAGCGAGGTCAAGATCCACGACGACCGCCAGCTGAACGCGCGGTACGTGCTGTGGGGATACCTCGAAAAGGGAAGCGTCGAACCGTCGTCGAGCGGGGGGGCGGCTACGTACAACGCACACCTCGACCTGATCGTGCGCCTCGTCGACGTCGAGACCGACAAGTCGTACGACAAGCTGATCCGCGTGTCGTCGGTCGTCACGGACCGCGGCCGCGCGCTGGATCAGGTCAAGCAGAGCGCGGCCGACGCCGGCGCACGGAAGGCGGCGCACGTGTTGGGCGGGATGTTCGGCAACAAGTCCGCGGCCGACAACGGTGACGCCGGGCGGACGGCGAGCGGCGTGGTGCTCCCTCCGACGCAGGACGAGGCGCTCCGGCGCGCGTACGACAACGCGGGCACCGAGATGGCGAAGTGGGCGACGGCGATGGCCGGCACGCTCGGCCTCGCGAGCAACGCGCCGTGAGCCGCGTGATGCGTCAGCGGCGTCTGGCCGCCGCATTCGTCCTCGCGTTAGGCGCGAGCTGCGCTGGCCGGCCGCAGCCGATGACGACCGTGGCGCCGACCGCGCAAGCGACGCCATCGGGAACGCTCGCCGTAGCGGTCTCGGCACCGGGAGCGTGCCGTGGCGGGCGCGAGCACTGCGCGGTCGCGGCGGCGATGGAGACGGTGCTCTTCCGCGGTGTTCCCGGGTCCGGGCAGCCGCTTCCGCTCGTCGCCGACGAGCGCACCGCGCGCGACGCGCACGGCGACTTCATCACCGCGCTCACGTCTGGCGACCTCGGACGCCAGTACGTCCTGCGCGCCGACGCCGGCGGGGACGACCGGAGCTACGTAGTCACCCTCAACATCGACCGGCTCCGCGACGCGCTCGTGCGCGAGGGCGTCATTCGCCGGTTCGGGTACTGACGATGCGCCTCTCTCGCATGTTGTCTCTCGTCGCGACCGCGACCACACTCGCCGCGTCCGCACCCGCAGCGCTGCACGCACAGGGTGGGTGCGCTTCGGCGGCCGGCGCCCAACACCAGGCGGCCGCCCAGCCCCGGATCATCGTCGTTCCCTACACCAAGGAGGGCGAGGACATCCGCACCGTGCTCGAGGGCGATTTCGGTCGGCAGCTCGCGATCGCCAAGGTGAAGGAGGCATTCGACGCCCAACGCTTTCCGACGGTCGACTTCATCGGCGCGGTGCGCGCGATGCACCGCACCGCGGGCGCGACGATGGAGTCGGAGAGCGACTTCCGCGATCGCCTGTTTCAGAACAATCGCGCCGACATCTACGTCACGACCAACTTCCAGCCGACGCGCAGCTCGGGACTGACGAGCGTCACGCTCATCCTCGACGCGTATCTCACCGCCAACGGCATGTCGCTCGGCAGCAAGACCGGGCGCTCGACGCGAAGCACGCTCGCCGACACGACGGCGCACGTGGAGCAGGTGGTCGGCAATCTCGCGCCCGAGCTGATCGACGTGATGCAGACCCGCTTCTGCGAGTTCCAGGACGAGGGCGTCCCGCTGAGCGTCGACTTCCACGTCGCGTCGGGCGGGTCGACGACCCTCGAATCCTCGGTGCGGGGCAAGAGCGGCACGGTCGCCGACGCGCTCGAAGAATGGTTTCGCACCAATGCGTACAAGGGCGGCTACAGCATCGCGAACTCGACCAAGAACGTGATGCAGCTGACGGACGTACGACTCGCCCTGCGCGACGCGAACGGCCGTCCAGCGAGTGCGCGCCACTTCTCGAGCGAGATCGTGCAGTACCTCAAGTCGATCGGCGTGCCAGGATCTGCGTCGGTGACCAACGGAGCGATCTATGTGGACCTCAAGTAGCCGGCGGCGCGTCGCACGCGGCGTCGCACGCGGCGTCGCCGCCATCGCCCTGCTGCCGGCCGCGCTCGTTCTCGCGCCGGTCGTCGTCCGCGCACAATCGTCGCCTGGCTACCACGACCAGCTCGCGGCTGACGACCTCGGCGGCGTGATCGTGACCGTCTACGTCCCCGACTCCAACGCGGAGATCGACGCCGGATCGCGCACCATGCTTCGCACGCGCATCGGCAGTATCCTGTCGTCGGGCGGTCTCGCTGGCGTGGGGGTCGAGACGCCGTTCGTCATGTACCCGCTCGTCGCCGTCGTCGACGACGTGGTGAGCGACGGCGGCCTCGAACGCATGACGGTCGCGAAGGTCGAGGTGTCGTTCGTGCTCCGCCACGTCGCCTCGCGCAGCGTGATCGACCAGTGGACGGGCACCGTCACCGGTAGCGGGCGCGATCGGGCCGGCGCGGTCCGCAACGCGCTGTCCAACATCAGCGCGTCGGACCCGCGGCTGGCCCAGTTTGCGACCGAAGCCCGCGCCCGCGTCGTCAACTACTACGAGCAGCACTGCAGCGGCATCCGCGCGCAGGCGCGTGCCGCGGCGCACGCCGGCCGCACGGACGAGGCGTATGCGAACCTGCTGGCGGTACCGGGCGACGCGCGCAGCTGCCAGGCGGCGGCCGCGCGCGACGCCGAGCAGATCATGCGGCCAGGGGCGGGGCCCGTCACGAGTGTGCAGTTGAGCGCCGTTCACACACAGCACGTCGAGATCGGCGCGCAGGCCGGGGCGGGGAGCGCAGGCAGCAAGCTGAAGGTCGCCGCGTATTTCAATAAGGTCGACGCGCACGCCGTGCGCTTCGACTTCATCCACTAGCGCGGTGGCAACCGCGACGCCGCCGCGCCCGGCTGCTCCATCGGCGCGCGTGGACCTGCGCCGGCTGACCGTGGGCGACGCGGGCGTGACCATCGGTCGCGACGCGGCGGTCGCGCAGATCGTGATCGCCCACCCGGCAGTGTCGCGCGCGCACGCGGCGATCCGTCGCGTCAACGGCGCCCTCGTCGTCGAGGACCTTGGCAGCACCAACGGCACCTTCGTCGAGGGCAGGCGAATCGCGAAGCCGACCGCGCTGCGCGCGGGTGCGTCGCTCGAGATCGGATCGGCGGTCTACGTCGTCGACGCGAATGGTCTGACCCCCCTCACGCCGACGAGTGGCGCCCGCCTCGCCATCGACGCGGTGTCGCTCGCCGTCGGCGCGCGCGGGCACGAGCGCACGCTGCTCTCCGACGTCACCGTCGGGCTCGACGGCGCGGGGCTGCTCTGCGTGCTCGGGCCGAGCGGGTGCGGGAAGTCGACGCTGTTGAAGCTCGTCGCCGGCCGACTCGCGCCCACACGTGGGCGCGTCCTCGTCGACGACGTCGACGTGCACGGAAGCTACGACAGCGTCAAACACCGGCTCGGTTACGTCCCGCAACACGAGGCGCTGCGCGACGAACTCACCGTCGCCGAGATGCTGCGCTACACCGCGCGCCTGCGGCTGCCGCCGGACCTCGCGCGCAGTGAGACCGACGACATCATCGTTGGTCTCGCCGAGCGAACCGGGCTCGCGGAGCGCCTCGGGACACGCATCGGAGCGCTCAGCGGCGGCCAGCGACGGCGGCTCGGGCTCATCAACGAGTTCGTCGGGCGCCCGTCGCTGGCGCTGCTCGACGAGGTCACGAGCGGGCTGGACGAAGAGGCCGCGCATGGCCTGATGCAGCTCATCAAGGAGTTCGTCGGCGACGGCATGACGGTCGTGTGCGTGACGCACACGGTCGCCGCGGTCGAGCCGTACGCGGACACGTGCCTGATCCTCGCGACGGGGGGATATCCGGCGTTCTTCGGCTCGCCCGCCGACGCGCCGCGTTTCTTCGGCGTCGCCTCGCTCGCCGACGTGTACGCGCGTCTGCACCAGCGCCCGTCGGCCG
>DASWUT010000228.1:0-5958 GCA_036401455.1 Gemmatirosa sp.
GGCGAAGCGGCCGAGCGCTTCCATCTTCTGGCCGCGGCGCAGCTGCTCCTGCGATTCCTCGAGCGCGCGTTCGGCCTCGCGACGCGCGGTAACGTCGACGGCGACGGACAGGCGCGCGGGTCGGCCCTCGTATTCGGTCCCCCCGGTGTAGACCTCCGCGTCGAACTCGCTGCCGTCGCGGCGCAGGTGGCGCCAGATGCGCGCAGCCCGGCGCGAGCCGACGGCGGGCGGTGGCGGCCAGGCGCGCGCCTCGGCGAGGAACGTGAGGCGCTCGCTCTCGGGGCGGAGGTCGAGCAGGGTGCGCTGCGTGAACTCCTCGCGGCTGTACCCGTACTGCGCGACCGCCGCGTCGTTGGCGGCGAGGATCGCGTACGTCCCGACGTCGGCGAGGTACATCGGGAGCGGTGAGGATTCGAACAGCGAGCGGTAGCGCTGCTCGCTGCGGTGCAGCTCCGCCGTCCGCGCGGTGATCGTCGCGGCCATCTCGTCGAACGTCGCTGCGAGGGTGCCGAGCTCGCCGGGGAGGTCGACGGGGGTGCGCCGCGCATAGTCGCCGGCGGCGAGCGCGGTCGCGTCGGCGGCGAGATCGCCGAGCGGACGCGTGATGCCGCGGGCAGCGCCGATCGCGAGCAGGATCGCGACTCCGCACGTGAGTACGCCGAGCGCGACATCGCGTCGCAATTCGTGCGTCACGGGGGCGAACGCCGCCGACGCGGGCACGATCACATAGACCCGCCACGGAAGGACGCGCGCATGGAGCGCAGCGACGAGGCGCCCGCGGCGAGGGCCGCCCGCGTCAGCGTCGATGGTCGCACCGTCGACGCTCGAGAGCGCCCGCGGTGGCCGAACGAGTGCGTCGACCGGGCGACCGATCCAGCCCGGCGCGGCGGGCACGCGCGCCGCGATCTGGCCGCGGGCGTCGGCGAGCACGATCGACGAGCCCGGGGGCAGGCCGTCGGTGTCGAGGATGCGCCCGAGGGTTTCGAGGTGCACGGTCCCGAGAACGACCGCGGCGACGCCCGGTCGCGCGAGCACGGGTTGCGCGAAGATGACGGACCAGACGCCCGTGTCGGGGCGCGCCTGGAGCGGGTCGCCGATGGTCGGCCGCCCCGTGGCGACCGCGGTCTGGAAATACTGGCGGTCGGAGGCGTCGATCGCCGCTCGCGTTGGGATGGGGCGGTGCGAGGTGCCGATGTTGGCGCCGGAGCGCGCCTGCACCCAGAGATTGGTGACGACCGGCTCGGGGAGCGTGTTCTTGACGGCGAGCAGGAGCGAGTCGTTGGCCGTCGTTCCGGCGCTGCTGGTGCGGACCTGCTGGGCGAGCGCGCTCAGCAGCGTCTGGATGATCCGCGAGCGCTCGTCGAGGCGACTCGCGACGTGGCGCGCGGTCTCCAACGCGCGCGCCTGCGCGGCGGCGCGCGCCTGAATGGCGCGCGTCCGGGCACGCCATCCCGTGAGTACGATGAACGGCGCGGTCGCGCCGCCGGCGAGGAGGATGAGCCCCGTCCCAACGGTGGCGCCACGCCGCCGCCAGCGGGCGATGGCGCCCGCGGTGCGGCGCGTTTGCGACTCCGGGGACGGATATTCGGATGACACGATACCGGCGACACTGAAGCGGGCCGACGCGCGGTCGGCTGGCCGCGGGCGAGAGTGTCCACGGCCGACCGGCGGGTCAGCCGTGGACGACACGCGTCACGAGCCGAACAGATCCTCGCCCGGGCGACGGCGCTTTTCGGCCACCGCGCGTCCGTACTGCCCGCGGTCATTGCGCGAAATCTTACGCCGCGCGACGAGCGCCTCCAAGACCAGCTCGCAAGCGGCCGCGGTCGCGCCCGGGTCGTCCGGGGTCGCGAGACCGGTCCGGTGCACGATGTCGAGTAGCTGCGGGACCGCAGAGAACGCCTGCGCCACGAGGGATGACGGTTGCTCGTCGTCGACCTGCAGCGCGCCGCCCTCGTCGAACCAGATGATCGTCTGGTCGAGGTTGGGCGTGCCCGCGCGGGCCTTGAGCGTGGCGTCGGCCGCGCGGCGGATCAGCTCGCGCGCGATCGACGCGCCGCCGACGAGTTCGCCCTCGTACTCGAGCTCGAGCTTGCCGGTGATGGCGGGGAGCGCGGCGAAGATGTCGGCGATGCGCGGCACGACCTCGGTCTCGCCCGTACGCACGGCGCGTCGCTCGGCGTTGCTCACCACGTTCTCCATGACCGTGATGGGCATGCGCTGCGAGACGCCCGAGCGCTTGTCGACGCGCTTGTCGCCGCGTGCCTCGAAGGCCACACGCTCGATGACTTCGGAGACGAGTTCGGGGACGCGCACCGGGCGCGAGAACTCGTCGCGCGTCTCGCCGGCGCCCTGGCGCGCGGTCCACGCTTCCTGCTGCGTGATCGCCATCCCGAGCTCGACTTCCTCGGGATAGTGGGTCACGATTTCGGAGCCGATCCGATCCTTGAGCGGCGTGATGATCTTGCCGCGCGCCGTGTAGTCCTCGGGGTTGGCGGTGAAGCAGAGGAGCACGTCGAGCGGCAGGCGCACGGGGTAGCCCTTAATCTGGACGTCCCCTTCCTGCATGATGTTGAACAGGCCGACCTGCACCTTGCCGGCGAGGTCGGGCAACTCGTTGAGGGCGAAGATGCCGCGGTTGGCGCGCGGCAGCATGCCGTACTGGATCGTCAGTTCGTCGGAGAGCAGGTGCCCGCCGCGTGCGGCCTTGATCGGGTCGACGTCGCCGATGATGTCGGCGATCGTGACGTCGGGCGTGGCGAGCTTCTCGACGAAGCGCATGTCGCGGTCGACCCAGGCGATGGGCGTGTCGTCGCCGTGCTCGGCGATCAGCTGCCGGGCGAACTTGCTGATCGGCCGGAACGGGTCGTCGTTGACTTCGCTCCCGGCGACGACGGGCATCTCGGGGTCGAGCAGGGTGACGAGCGCGCGAAGGATGCGGCTCTTGGCCTGCCCGCGAAGGCCTAACAGGATGAAGTTGTGCCGCGAGAGGAGCGCGTTGACGATCTGCGGCATGACGGTGTCCTCGTAGCCGAGGACGCCTTCGAAGAGCGGGCCGCCGCCGGCGAGGCGAGCGAGCAGGTTGCGGCGCAGTTCGTCCTTCACCGAGCGCGCGCGGCGTTCGGCGTACCCGGCGGCGCGGAGGGCGCCGAGGGTGGTGGGGAGCGTGGTCGTCGTCACAAGAGAGGGCGAGAGAGGACGGGGCGCGTGGGCGGACGCGGGAGAACGGGCGTTGGCGCAGGCAAGTGCAACGCTCAGCGCGGCTTGACACGTTTCCGGGGGTCCGTAACTTCTCGGTGCCGAACCCGAGCACGTCTGCTGCCAAATCTACGGCGGCCAGTCACTCGGAGCGTGGCGTGTTCATCCCCGTACGCGCCCGATACCCCCGATTCTCTTTAGGAGATCCTGATGAAGCGCTTCGCTCTTGCCGCCGCTGCGGTGGTGCTCGCTGCTTGTTCGACGAAGGAACAGACCCCGGCCACCGATACCGCGCAGCCGGCGATGACCCCGGCTCCGGCCGCGGGTGCGGCCACCGGCGCTGCTGCTGGCACGGACAGCACGGCGATGAAGGCGGCGAACAAGATGGACACGGCTGCCAAGAAGATGGACAGCGCTGCCAGCAAGATGAACGATTCCGCCATGAAGGGCGGGATGAAGAAGACCCCGTGATTCTGGGGTAGGGCACGTATCGCTTCGGCGAAGAGGCGGGGCGGCGAGCAATCGCCGCCCCGCCTCGCGTTCGTGACCGCGAGTGCCCGTTACTCGCGGCCGCTCCCGGCGAACGGGAGGGTGGAGACGGTCACACCGCGAACGTGCGCTTCGCCGTCGTCGGCGGTCCATCGCGCGCGGAGCGTGGCGCCGAGCTCGATCTCGCGGCGTACCATGCCGATCGCGACGCCGCCGAGTCGTGGAGAGAGCACGCTGCTGCGCACGTCGCCGACGACCCGGTCGTCGTCGGCAAGGAGTTCGGCGCCGCGGGGGATGACGCCGCCGTCGGGCGGGTAGGCAATGCCGCGCAGGTGCCGGTTGACGTGGCCGCGGAAGTGGATGCGCGCGACGACCTCCTGCCCGGTGTAGCACCCCTTGGTGTACGAGATGGCGTGCAGGTCGTCGAGGTTGGCTTCCTGAGGGATCGTCGTGTCGTCGATCTCGACGCCCCACTCGGGGTAGCCGGCCTCGATGCGCGCGATCGTGTACGCGTCGTCGCTGCCGACGACGATGCCGGGCACCGCGTGGCGCACGCGGTCCCACGCCGCGTCATGGTGCGCGGCCGCAGCGACGACGAGGAACCCGTCGAGGCCGAGGTCCGGCACGCGGGCGACGAGCAGCGGGGCGCCGTCGAGTGAGATCGTCGCGTGCGCGTACTCGGGGAGCGCGGCGAGCGCAGCCGGCGGCGCGCCAAACGCCTCGGCCACCGCGTCGCGCGCCCGGACGCCGTAGACGCCGAACGCGCGGAGGCGCTCGTGCTCGCGGCGATAGGGGGCGACACGCGGGTTGACGTACTTGCGAATCAGCGCGCCCCAGCCGTCGGCCGCGCGCGGCGGGACGTCGACGACGAGCGCGACGTCGGCGAGCCAGTCCACGTCTGCGGCGGGGTCGCAGGCGAACACGCGGACGTCGGCGATGATGCGCCCCTTGGGCGTGAGGGCAGCGGCGTAACAGCCGAGCCCGGCTGTGAGACCGCTGACGTCACTGGTGACGAGCCCCGCGACCATTTCCGCCGCCTTCGCGCCGCGGAACGTCCACAGGTCGCGGGCGTCGTGCGGCACGAGCAGCGCACCCACGCGGAGCGCGGCGTACTCGGCGCCGACGTCGGGTTCGCGCGGCGGCGCGCCCGCGAAGGCGGTCGCAGCTCCCAGACTGCGGGCGGACGAGATCGGGATCACGGCCGGTTCGGACGAGTCGCTCATCGACGCAGGGCGGATCGGGAGGGGACAGGAGCGACGAGCGGCCGCGGAGCGGCGTCGAGCGCGGCCGTGAAGCGGGACGCGGTGAGGGTCGGGACCGAGACGTCGCGTCCCGCGACGACGGCGAGCGCGCCCGCGTTGCGCGCGGCTTCGGATCCGACCGGACCGGCGACGAGTGCGGCAATCGTGCCCGGTCGAACGTCGGGCGCCGTCCCAGTGTGGGGGTCGAGCGTTGCGCCGCGACGCGCCCGCGCGACGGCGCGGCCGTAGCGGCCCGCAACGGACGCGAACCCCGGGCCGTCGTCCGCGGCGGCGATGAATCGGACGGCGGGCGCGAGCCCCGCGAAGGCGAGCACGCGTTCGGCGTCGGCGCGGCGCCACGCGGTGACGATCGCCAGGCGCCATTCGGCGGCGAGGGCCCCCACGGCGTCGCGCGCGCCGTCGACGAGCGTCACGCCGGCCGCGACCCGGTCGCGGTACTCACGTTCGGCGCGCAGGACGATGAGGGCGAGCGCGGTGTCATCGAGCGCGGCCATCGGGTCGCCGGCGGTCGCGCCCGTACGGGCAACGGCGTGGACGAGTTCTTCGATTCCTGACGAGACATCGTCGACGACGGGCTGCGCGTCAGGCCGGTCGATCGAGGATGCGGGCCGTGGCAGTGAACGATCGACGTCGATCGCGGCGAACGCCGCCGTGACCGCGTCCGCGCGCGCCGTCCGGGTGTCGACGAGGACACCGTCGAGTTCCACGAGCACCGCGGTGAGCATCCCGGATTCTACCTGGCAGCCGTGCTACACGCCTCAGCTCACATGCAGCAGCACACGCGAACTGATGGTGATTCGCGTCACAGGAGTTCAGATGCCGGTGGTCGGACCGGCCGCGTCGTGCGGACCGTGGCCGTTAGAGCGGGCGCGCGTGTGGAGCGCGGCACGAGACTCGATGTCGGAGACGGCGCGCTCGAGCAGGCGCGCGACATAGAGCGTGCGCTCGACGGGATCGGACGATGCGAGTACCCGCTGGCGCGTGCTCACGTCGAGTTCGATCGTGCTCG
>DASWUT010000229.1:0-10741 GCA_036401455.1 Gemmatirosa sp.
CCCTCTCGCCACCGCGAGCACCCCCGCCCGCACCCGGACCCGGTAGTCGCCCGGCGCGAGCCGCGCCGCTGCCCTGACCCCCTCCGCTCCACCGTCCTCGTAGAGCGGCATCGCGACCAGGTGCGCGGCCGCCAGCCCCGCGCCGAGCAGGAGGATCGTCGCTCCCGTGCGCGCCGCCGCTGCAGTCACCCGGTTCCGTCCCGAGCGCTCGCGTTCCTCGACCGGGGTCGCGAGCGCCGAGAGCGCGCCGAGCGCTGGCCAGACGACGATCGTTGGCGCGGCGAGGAGGAGGACCGCGTCGAATGCTCCCGCGACGAGCGTGGCCGCGATCACCCCTCCGAGCGCCCCACCAGCGAGCGCGCGGGCCGGAGCCTCCGCGGGCCGACCCGGGACGAGCGTCGCGCCCCCCCAGACCGCGCGGTGCGCCGTCCACAGCAGCCCGAGCACGACCGCGCCGAACGCGACGAGGCCCCGCAGCCCCCGTTCGCTCGCCACCGCAACGAGGTCGCTGCTCGGCCACGGGTTCGCCGTCGTCCGGTCCTCGGTGGGCGACGGATCTCCGGCAGGCGCGACGGCCGGGTAGCGCACCGACCAGTTGCCCGGCCCGACCCCGAGGAGCGGGTCGTCGGCGAGCAGGCGCGCGGAGTGCTGCCACTGCTCGAGACGTCCCCTTCCGCTACCAGCCTTGTAGTCGACGACGCCCTTGACCGAGTCGAGGTAGGGCGAGTCGCTGCGCCAGTCGAGCGTGTTGGGCAGGCGGATGGCCGCGGCCGCCCCTGCGCCGAGTGCGGCGAGGAGGAGCAGAACCCGTCCCCCTCGCGGCCGCCATCCCGCGCCCGCCCCGGCGGCCGCGCGCCCGAGCGTCGCCGCGCGCAGCAGGCCGATCGCGAGCGGCACGGCGGACACCGCCCCGGCGAGCCACGCGCCACGGCTGCGTGAGAGCACGAGCATCGCGCCGAGGGTGAGCGTGGTGCCAACCGCCCCGAGCGCGGCGATGAAGCGCTCGGAGCGGAGTGCCGCGTAGGCGGCGAGCGGCAGGCCGATCGCGCAGAGGTGTGCGACGAAGTTGCGGTTGCCGAACGTGCCCCCGGGCGCCCGGTTCACACTGAAGTAGTCCGAACGGACCCCGTACGCTTGAAGGAGCGCGGTCGCGGCCGCGACCGTGACCGCGACGACGAGAGCCGTGAGGATCGACGGGGCCGCGCCGCGCCGTGCCGCGGCGCGCGCCGTCCAGAACAGCGCTGCACCGGCTGCCGAGATCGCCACCGCCCGTGCCGCCAGCCACGCGCTCGGTGCGAGGCAGGCGCTCACGAGGCTCGCCGCGAGATAAAGGGCGAGGGCCGCGTCCACGACGCGCTCGCGCGCCGGCCCGCGACCGATCGGTCCGCGGCCGATCGCGCCGCCGTCGCGCACGAGGCGCGCCGCCGCCCAGCACGCGGCGGCCGCGACGAGGAGCAGCACGGTCTCCTTCGGGACGAAGAATCGGTCGAGCTCGAACGCGCGGTACGGCGCGGCAGCGAGCATCGCCAACACCGCTCCAGCGCCGATCCAGCGCGCGATCCGCCGCGCCGCCGTCGCCGCGGTGGCGGCGAGCGGGGCCGCCGGGGGCACGGTCGGGCGGTCGGTTGGCGGGAGCGGGAGGGCGGCGGAGAACGACATCGAGGCAGAGCGGCAGGGAGAGCGACGGTCCCGGTCGGACGGACCCTGCAAGGTACCCGCAACCAGTTGCGCGCCAGCCATCCAACTCTGGTCTGACCGGGTGGCCAACGGAAGGCGCAAACACCTGGCGCCGGCCGGTCCCCGCCGAAATCGGCGGGGCTAGGTTCACCCCCACAGCAACGACGCGGGCCGACGTGACATAAGGCCCACGCGACGGGAAGGCCGATGCGCTGCGCTGCGTGCGACGCGCGCCCTGAGGCCAGACGGTCGCACCCACAACCCCTGCCGTCCACGGCGCGCGAGACCACCCGCGCCGCCGCCCCACGGACGGCTTGCCGCGCGACGCCGGCCCGGAAGGTCGGCTGCGGCTTCGGCCCTCGCGGCCGGCATACGGATCCCGTGCACGCCACATCCGGTGGCGGTGTTCGCGCGGGATCCGGTCGAGCCAGCCGCGTTCCAGACCGACGACCCGCCCGTCCGGCGGGGCGCGATGACCGTGCGTGCGACCGGTCGATTGCGCCCCGAGCGGCCGGGCCGCGTGAGGAGGCGCGTCCCTTGTTCCAAGTTCTGCCCCGCTGTACAGCGCTGCTGCGTTCCGTCCAGACCAGGCACCAGCGCCTCGCCCACCAGCTCACCCTCGCCGCCGGCGCCGTCGTCTCGATGGCCGCTGCGGTCTCCTCGGTCCGCCCCGTCTACGTCGGACGTGAACCCGCGCTCGCCCGCCTCGTCGTCGCCGGCACGTGGCGCGACTCGGTCTCGGTGCGCGCGCCGTGGGCCGCGGTCGACGACGCCGATGCCGCCCTCAAGTCGCCGCGGTTCGAGACCGACCGCCTCGCGTTCGTGCAGGATCTCCTGCACACCGGGCGCATGGATTCGACGCGCGCGCAGTCAGTTGGCACGTTCGCGGTCCGCGAGGCCTACAAGCACCGTCTCCCGCCGGCGCTCGTCTTCGGCGTGCTGCTGACCGAGAACCGCACCTTTCGCTCGACGGCGCGCTCGAACGTCGGCGCCGTCGGCCTCATGCAGATCGTCCCGCGGGTCTGGCTTCCGACGCTCGGCAAGCTGTTCGGCCGCAACCTCACGCACGACGAGACCAATCTGCAGTACGGCATCCACATCCTGAGTCACTATCTGTACGACAGCGCCGAGCAGGTGGCGACGGCCGACAGCGCCGTGTTCCGCGGGCTGTTGCGCTACAACGGATGTGTGCGCGGAACCAACACGCGCGGCTGCCGCAGCTACCCGGACAAGGTCCGGCAGATGGTCGAGCAGTACGCCGCCATGCAGTGCGGCGCGGTGGGCTACGAAGGGTGCGTCACGCAGCCGCTGCGCGTGTCGATGGGTGAGGCGACTGGCGAGGATTCGACGTCGGAGCAGGTCGCGACGCGCTGAAGGGCGTTGAACGGCGGAGTTGAAGAAGCGGGGTTGCAGGAGCGGTGACCCGCCCTGCAACCCCGCTTCTTCAACTCCGCCGTTCCAACCCCACCCTACGCCGCCGGCTGCTGCACCCGCCGCCGCGGCGTCGGCAGCACGGGCGCCCCCACCGCGTCCGCGCCGGCCCGCGCCGTCTCCGCCTTGAGGTACGCCGTCGGATCGTGCGTCAGCGCGCCCGGTGGCAGCTCGTCCCACAACGGGCCGAGGTCGCGCTTCACCCGGTCGGCGTAGAACGCTGGCAGCTCGGTATGCTCCTGCTCGAAGTAGCCGCGCACCGTGGCGTCGGTGTCGAGCAGCCCGCGGACGGTCGTGTAGTAGTGCCGCCGCCCCGTCCCCTCGCTCGAGAGCGCGCGCACGACGTTCATCGTGCTCGGGATCGCGCCGCGGTTGGCCGCGAAGCGCTTCGCGACGGCGCGCTTCGAGAACGTGTACTTCACGAGGTCGACGACGCGGTCGTAGAACGGTGCCCACTGATAGTTCTTGGGCCGCACGTTCATCGCGAGGTTGTTGTTCAGGAAGTGGTGCGGGAAGGGCAGTACGCGCCCGGCCCGCTGCAGCTCCAGGTTGAGTGGCGCCGCGCGCCCGAACGCGGAGAGCAGCGAGTAGCCCGGGAACGCGCCCGGCGCGAGGTCGACGAAGCGCTTCGTCAGCTCGAACGGCTCGTCACCCTCGTCCGTGTCGAGGCCTAACACGAAGTTGGCCTGCAGGTAGGGCACGTGGCGCATGACCATGTTCACGTGGTCGGCCACCTGGCGCACCTTGTCGATCCCCTCGCTCTTGCCGGTGCGCGACTTGTTGCCGAGCGCGAACCACGACTCCACGCCGGGGAGCAGCGCCTGGAACCCGTTCTTCGCGAGCCGCGGCATGCGCGATTCCGCCAGCAGCGACAGCGAGCTCTCGGCGATGAAGTCGATCCGCCCGGGTGGCACCGCGGCCTCGATCGCGTCCATCGTCTCGTCGAAGCGCACCGCGAAGTTCGGGTCGTGCCACGCCACGCGGGGACGCTTCATCTGCGTGAGCAGGAACGTCAGATCCTCACGCATCTGCTCCGGCCCGAACGGCTGGTGTTCGACCGTCGAGTCGATGCAGAACGCGCACGTGTACGGGCAGCCGAGCGAGGCGAGCATCGGGACGATCTTGATCGTCGGCGCCTTGCGGAGCGTCGCGGCGATGTGCGGCCAGCGCTCACGCACGCCCGGCAGCCCCGCGGGCTGCCGAAGCGCGCTCAGGTGGACGCCCTGCGGCCGGTGCGGCGCGCACTCGGCCAGCACGTCGGCGACGATCGCCTCGTCGGTGAACCCGAGCACGTAGTCGAAGTACCGCGTCGCGTCCTCGGGATAACACCGCGCGTGCGGGCCGCCGAGCACGGTCACGGCGCCACGCTTCCGGTACATGTTGCTGATCGCGTAGGCCAGCTGCGCGGTCTCGCTGAACGCGCCGATCATCAGCACGTCCATGTCTCCGGGCAGCTCGGCGGCGAGGTCCTCGAACCCCGTATAGACCACGAGGCGGACGTCGTGCCCCATCCGCTCGCACCAGACCGCGAGCACTTGGGGCATGATGCTCGCCATGTTCGCGTTCATCAACCGCGGATACAGCGCGCGGGTGGGGCCGTTGGTCACGAGATCGAGAATCCCGACGCGCAGACGACGCATTACGCACACAGGTGCGGGTGGGCGGGGCTCGCCGCGCCCGGGGGTGGGGCGACGTCGTACGCTACGCTACGGGATGCCCCGGACAGACGCAACGACTCGGCACGGAACGTCGGCGTGTTGCCGCTGCGGCGCAACCGGTGGCCGATGCCCGGTCAACATACACACGAGAACTTGACGCGCGGCTGACCGCTCCGGAGGGCGCGCCCTCGCGGGCGCGTCCTCGCCCAACATCTACCCGGCCGATACCGCGGCCGCATCCACCCCGGCGTCGCCCTCGGCGGTCGCGTCGGGCGCGGCCGACGGGGTGACGGGGCGCCGCTGCCAACGCGTGACGGGCGGCGCGGCGCGGCGTGCGAGCAGGTCGTCGTAGTACGCGACCATCCGCGTGGCCACGTCGTCGAGCGTGTCGCTGGCCGCGGCGCGGAACGGCGCATGGCGCTGGTGCCGCTCCGTCGAGACGTGGAACCACCACCACGCGTCCGCGCGCACGGTGCGCGACGCCTCGACGCGGCACACGAACGTGCGGTCCCCATCGGTGAAGGCGAACTCTTGCGGCATGTTGGGCATGAACGTGGGGATGGAGGAGCGGGAAGACGTTCGCGGAGGCACAACCGGGGCGGATACGCGACGGGCCGGGTCGACGTTCGTCGACCCGGCCCGTCGGAGCGGCCGCTACCCCAAGGGGTAGCCGAGCGCCGTGGTCAGATCGTGACCACGTTCTCGGCGGCGGGGCCCTTCTGGCCCTGCACGACGTCGAACTCCACACGCTCACCTTCGGCGAGGCTCTTGCAGCCCTGCTTCTGGATGGCCGAATGGTGGACGAAGCAATCCTTCGTCCCATTCTCGGGCGTGATGAAGCCGAAGCCCTTGGTGTCGTTGAACCACTTGACGGTGCCGGTCGTACGCATGTGCTGATCCTGATCCTGTAATGAGAGCGCCGCCCCAACGTGGGGCGTCGCAGCGCGAGCACAGGCGAACCGGTGCCCCCGGCAACGCAAAGGGCCCTCGCGAGAGCGAGGGCCCCTGTCCGTCAGCGGTGGATGCGCAGTGCGCATGTGTCGCACCTCGAAACTTAGTTGCGTGCACCGCGCTCGCAAGGTGCTTGCACGGCGGGCGCCGACGCCCGTGCCCCGCGTCTCGCGCCGACCCTCCTCCGCCCCCGAGCTCCGATGTCCGACGCGCCCTTTGCCCCGCTCGTCCTCAGTGCCGCTGACGGCGCGCGCGCGACCGTGCTGCCCTACGGTGCCCACGTCGTATCGTGGACCCCCGCGCCCGACGCCCCCGGCGGCCCGGCCGAGCGGCTGTTCGTGAGCGCGCGCACCGAGTACCGCGCGGGCGCCGCCGTGCGGGGTGGTGTGCCGGTGATCTTCCCCCAGTTCAGCGACCGCGTCGCCGGCCCGGGACCCTCCATCCGGCACGGCTTCGCGCGCACGCGTCCCTGGCGCGTCGTGCGCACGGGGCGCGACGCCGCCGGCGCCGCGTGGGCGGTGCTCGCCCTCGCCGACCCGGACCTCGACCCCGAGACGCGCGCGCGCTGGCCGCACCCCTTCCGTCTGGAGCTGACGGTACGGGTCGCGGGCGACGCGCTCGCCCTCGCACTCGCGGTCGAGAACCCGGGCGACGCGCCACTCGCCTTCACGGGTGCGCTGCACACCTACCTGCGCGTGGGCGATGCGGCCGCGGCGCGCGTCCGTGGGCTCGGTGGCGCGACGGGCCTCGACAGCGCCGCCGGTGGTGCGCCCCTCGCGCCGGCCGCGGACCCGCTCACGATCGCGGGCGAGGTCGACCGTCTCTACCGCGGCCCGCACGGCCCGGTCACGCTCGACGACCCGACCCTCGGCCGCGCGACGCGGGTCACGCAGGCCGGGTTCGACGACGTCGTGGTGTGGAACCCCGGCGCCGCGCGCGCGGCCGCCCTCGCCGACCTCGAGCCAGACGGCTGGCGTCGCTTCGTCTGCGTCGAGGCCGTGGCCGCCGCGCCGGTCGTCGTGGCCCCAGGCGCGCGCTGGGGCGGCACGCAGACCCTCGCGTGCCGCCCCAGTAGCGGATGAACCGTTGGGCCGCCTGATGTCAGGCGTGCACCGCGCGTCTCGTTAGGCGCGCACCGCGCGCCCAACCGAGGGCTCGCGCTCGACGACGAGCGGCGCGTCGCTCTCGGCCCACGTCGACCCGAGCCGCTCGGAGAGCGCGGCGACGTCAGGCACGGTGTACGTCGCGCCGTCGCGGTCGACGAGCCCGCTCGCCGCGAAGCGGTTGAAGACGAGCGACACGCTCTCGCGCGTCGCGCCGACGAGCTCACAGAGCAGTCGGTACTCGTTGGGCCCGAGCACGAGCGCGTCGGTCACCGGCGTGCCGCGCGGACGCTGCGCGGCGAGGCGCAGCATCGCCGCGATCAGCCGGTCCTCGACCGACAGCGTCGCGACTTCGCGCAGCTTGTCGAGCAGCTCGGTCCGCTCGGCCATGACCTGGCCGAGCAGCGCCTGACCGTAGAGCGGCTGCTCGCGCAAGAAGGTGCGCAGCTGCGGACCGCGCACGTGCAGCGTCTCGCTCGGCTCCTCGGCGCGGGCGTCGGTCGCGTAGGCGCCGCGGGGCACGAGCCCCTCGGCGCCGAACGTCTCGCCGGCCACGGCGACCGCGGGCACGAAGCCCCGGCCCGCCTTGACGCGGCTGCGGAGCACGACGCGCCCGGCGAGCACGACGAACAGCCCGTCGGCGGCGGCGCCGCGCTGGTAGATGGTGAAGCCAGCAGGCCAGGTGGCCTTGGCACCGTATGGGGCGATCATGGCGCGCACGTCAGCCGACAGACGCGCGTGAGGACGGAGAGACTCCACGACAACAGCTCCTAAGGGCTGCGAAACGGCGGGGATGACAGACAGCGCGGGGTAGCGCAATGTCCGGGCCGACCACCGCGCGACCAAACTGAGCGGTTCGTGCCTCGTGTGGCGTTCCACGGCCCCCCACGGCAACCCACGCACGGGCATGACCTGCCGCGCGAGGGTGCCGGCAGCCGCGCGCGCCACGTACACTGCGCCAGGCCCCCCACCGGACCGCCATGCGACCCCTCGCCGCCCCCGCCGACGACCGCTCGCGCTCTGACCGCTCGCGACTCGCGCCCTCGACGCCGTGACCGGGCGGGCGCAGGTGAGCGCGGGCCTCGTGCTCTTTCGCCGCGACGCCGGACGACTGCTCCTCTTCCTCGCTCACCCGGGCGGCCCGTTCTGGCGCGGTCGCGACGAGGGCGCCTGGACGATTCCCAAGGGCGTCGTCCAGCCGGGCGAGGCGCTGCTCGACGCGGCCTGCCGCGAATTCCGCGAGGAGACGGGAGTCGACGCCCGCCCGCCTTACCTGCCGCTCGGCCACGTGCGCCAGCGCGCCGGCAAGCGCGTGCACGCGTGGGCGTGGGAGGGCGACGCCGATCCCGGCACCGCGACGAGCAACACGACCAAGGCGGAGTGGCCGCGCGGCTCCGGGCGCTGGCTCACCTACCCCGAGGTCGACCGCTACGGCTGGTTCGCCCCCGATGCCGCGCGCGCGAAGCTCAACCCCGCGCAGGCCGCGTTCGTTGGGCGCCTCGAGTCGGCGCTCGGTCTCGCGCCCTCTGATGCGCCGGAGGGCTTGCCCAACGCGGCCCACGGCCCGAGTTTCCCGGCATGAGCGTCACCGCTTCCGGCGGCCCCGCGTCGGGCGGCTCCTCGTTCGGGGGCCCCGCGCCGCTCCACCTGCCCGGCCTCGCGCCGGGCGCTCGCGTGCAGCACGAGCTGCTCGTGCGCGAGCGCGCCGAAAAAGTCACCAAGGACGGCAAACCCTACGTCGTCCTCGTCCTCGGCAACCGCTCGGGCGTGATCGAGTGTGCGCCGTTCTGGTTCGAGCGCCTCGATTGGGTGGACGGCGCCGACCAGGGGCGCGTCGTCCAGGTGATCGGCGACGTCAAGCTCGCCGCGTTCAACGGCGCGGCCAAGCGGCAGCTGACCGTCACCGCACCACTGCGCGTCCTCCCCGACTCGCAGTTCTCGCCGGCCGACTTCCTGCCGCACGTCGACGAGGACGTCGAGAAGCTCTGGGACCGCCTGGACAGGGCGCGAGGTGCGGTGCAGTCCGAGGCGCTCGGCACGGTGCTCAACGCCGTGTTCGGCGACGACGCCTTCCGCGTCCAGTTCGAGCGCGCGCCGGGGTCGACGAAGGGGCACCACGCCAAGATCGGCGGCCTGCTCCAGCACACGGTCGAGGTGGCCAACATCGCGAAGATGTCCGCCAAGGCCGTGCGCCGCGTCAACGAGGAGCTCGTCGTCGCCGGCGCGTTGCTCCACGACATCGGCAAGGTCGAGGCGTACGAGGTCTCGCCCGCCGGCTTCTCCGCGACGCCCTGCGGGCTGCTCGTCGGCCACGTCGTCCTGGGCGTCCTGCACCTCGAGCGTTGCCTGCAGGCGTTAGGCGAGATGCCGTGCAGCGAGGGGCAGATGCTCGAGTTGCGCCACATGATCCTCTCGCACCACGGCAAGCTGGAGTACGGCTCGCCCGTCGTGCCGATGACGGTCGAGGCGCAGATCGTCCACCACGCAGACGACGCGAGCGCGAAGGCCACCGACTTCCTCGACGCGCTCGACGACGCCGACCTCTGGGCCGAGGGGGGCGAGGTGTCCAAACGCTCGTGGCAACTCGGCCGTCAGCTGTGGAAGCGCCCGCACGAGTGGTCGTGACGGCGCCGTGACCCTTCCTGGGAGACCGCGATGAACGACAAGCAGTTCGCGAAGCTGATGAAGCAGACGCAGCAGAAGGCCGAGCAGGCCGCGAAGGCGCGCAGGCCCAAGGGCTTCGATCCGACGCTCGACGCCACACGCTCGGCCGGCGACCCGCACACCGACGACGCGGGCGTCGAGCGCGAGCAGATGTTCAAGGAGATGAAGCGGCGCGAGTTCTGACGCGGCTGCTGTTAGGCGGCCAGCGACCGCGCCGGACGTCAGCCCGCCGTGCCACGTTTCTGCCTCTCGTGGAGCCACTCGATGTAGCCGGGCGGACCGCGCGAGTGCACGCGCATGCCGTTCACGTGGCGGAGTAGATTGGCGGGATGCCGTCCCGCCGCTTCGCCGTTCTGCTGGCCGCGCTCGCCGCTGGCGCTTCATCGCTCGCTCTCTGCCCGGCCCACGCGCAGGGCGCGCAGGCTCCCGCCCGCGCCTACTCCGACGCGTTCGAGGTCCGCCGCGCGCGCACCGATCCGCAGCTCGACTACACCGTCCGCGTCGATACCGCGGACCTCACCGGCTGGGACGTCACGCTCGTCGTCCGCCGCCCGCCGCTCCCGGCCGTCCGCCTCGGCTTCGCCCGCTGGGCCCCGGGCGCCTACCGCATCGCCGAGTTCGGCCAGTACGCCGAGGACGTGTCGGCCTCGCGCGGCGGGCGCAAGATCACGCCGGCCAAGCAGCCCGACAGCACGTGGCGCATCGTCACCGCGCCGCCCCTGCCCGACGACGTCACCCCCGACTCGGCCCGACGTCTCCCCGAGGACACGAGCGCGCTCCGCATCACGTACCACGTCGCGTTCCCCAACGCGACCGCGGCCGCCGCGCCTAACAATCGCAGCTTCCTGCGCCGCGACGGTGCGCTCGTCGATGGCCCGCTCACCTGGGGCTTCCTCACCGGCTCCGAACGCCTGCCCGTCCGCGTCCACGTCGAGGCGCCCGCGGGGTGGCAGGTCGTCACCGGCCTCGTGCCCACGTCCGAGCCGCGCAACTACTTCGCGCCGAGCGTGGACGTGCTGCTCGACAGCCCGATCCTCATGGGGCCGCCGGCGTCACTCCGCGTTGCGCGCTTCGACGTCGACGGCGCGCCGCACCGCGTCGCCTACTGGCGCTCCTCGGCCGCGCTGCCGTTCGACACCAGCCGGTTCACCCACACGACGGCCGTGGCCGTGCGCGCCGCCCGCCAGGTCATGGGCGACCTGCCCTACCGCGAGTACGCGTTCCTCTACGTCGACGGCGCCGACGGCGGGCTCGAAC
>DASWUT010000230.1:0-1668 GCA_036401455.1 Gemmatirosa sp.
AGGTGCGCCTCGAACGGCTCGGGCGAGACCGCGGGCTGCAGGCCGACGAGGCCATGGCGATGATCGCCGCGCAGATGCCGGCCGAGTTGAAGCGCGCACGTTCGGATTACGTTATCGAGAACACCGATGACCGTACCGCGCTGGCCGCGCGCGTCGACGAGGTGTGGCGGGCGCTTGAAGCACGCGCCACCGTGGCCTAGACTGGCGCGCGATTCATCTGCCCCCGTCTACCCCGGAGCACGCCGTGGCCAACGTCCCCGCAGGTCTGCAGTACACGAAGGAGCACGAGTACGTGCAGCCCACCGACGACCCCGGGGTCGTCGTCATCGGCATCACGGACTACGCGCAGGGGGAACTCGGCGACATCGTCTACCTCGATCTGCCCAAGCCGGGCACGGCGTTCGGCGCCCACGACACGTTCGGAACGATCGAGGCCGTGAAGGCGGTGAGCGAGCTGTACATGCCCGTCGCCGGCGAGGTGGTCGAGGTCAACCCGCGGCTCGACGCGGAGCCGGCGCTGGTCAACTCCGACCCGTACGGCGACGGGTGGATGGTGAAGCTGCGGGTGGCCGGAGACGCCGACCGGTCCGCGCTGATGGACGCGGCCGCGTACGAGCAGCTCGTCGGTTAGCCGCGCAGCGCGGGCGTTAGGCAGGACACCGCTCCGGTGCACGAGGTTCACCACGGCGGGGGGCACGGCAAGTCGCCGGGCGCCCTCGCCCTCGAGCTGCTGATGATCGGGGTCGGCGTGTTCCTGGGCCTGCAGGTCGACCAATGGAAGGAGAACCGCGCCCACCGCGAGGCGGCGCGCGCCTCGCTCGAGAACTTCCGGGCCGAGATCGCGACGAACCGCAAACGGGTCGCCACGGTCGCGCCGTACCACGCCGCGCTCTCCGATTCCGCGCTCGTCGTCATGCACTCGCGCGACAGTACCTGGGACGAGGTGACGCGGCAACTCGGCTTCCAGGGCACGCGCACGGTGGTGTTCGCGCACACGGCGTGGGACCTCGCGCTCGCGACCCAGGCGCTCTCCTTCATCGAACCGAAGCTCGCCTTCTCGATCGCCCAGGTTTACGACGGGCAGCGCGAGCTCGATGACCTCGGGCGCGCCTTCACCGCGGGCAGCTTCACGCCGCAGACGTTCGCGCTGCGTAATCCGATCCCGTTCGTCATCGCGCTCAACGCGTTCGCGACCGACGTCAAGATCCGCGAACCGGTCCTGATCGCGCGCTACGACTCGCTCATCACGCGGATCGACGCCGCGCTCGGACGCGCCGAATGAGGAGCGACGGAAGCGCCTAACGCGCGGTGTCGCCCGGCTCGCCCCTGCCCCGCCGCCAGATCGCAATCGCCGGCGTCTCGGCCTGCGCCCGCGCGTACGCCACGAGCGTGAGCCCGGCAACCACCGCCTGCGTCGCGAGGTGCGCGACGAGCGCCCCGCGCAGCCCGCGCGTCGGCGTGAGCCAGGCATTCGTGACGACCGCGACGACCGCGCCCCCGAGACACGGAAGCAGCAGCCACCGCTGACGGCCGACCGCGTAGAGCACCGACGAAAGGAATCCCGCACCAGCGCACACGCTCCGCACGATCACGACGGCGACGATCGTCCAACACCACGCCTGGTACTTGTGGAAGACGACGGCGACGGCCAGCGCTGGCAGGACCGCC
>DASWUT010000231.1:0-7420 GCA_036401455.1 Gemmatirosa sp.
GTTTCACCACCCCCGCCCCTCCAACCTCGCCGCCTCGACCCCGCTCGTGCGACCCCGCCGTCTCACCCCCGCCCGATCGGCGACGTCGCGCTGTGGTCGGTGATGTCGCCAGCTCCCCGCGCCCGCGCGCAGTGCGCCGAGCAGTAGAAGTCCTGGTTCGCATCCACGCCGTGCCCGAGCACCTTGACGCCGCAGTTGGCGCAGACGGGCGCGAGCTTGTGGATGGCACACTCGAAGCTGTCGAAGACGTGCCGGTTGCCGGCGGTGACGACCTCGAAGGCGAGGTAATAGTCATTGCCGCACACTTCACATCGGGCCATGCCGGGCGCCTCGTGAGGGGAGTTCGGGTCGGGCAGCGGAGCGTCCGCCGGGCGCAAGATCGGCGCCGATCAGCCGCCCCACGCCCCGTCCAGCACCACCTCGCACAGCACTGCAGGCTGCGCCGGATCGTCGACGTCGAGCACGATCCACACGCGTCCCGGCGCGTCGCCCCGCGCCACCCCCTCGGCCTTGCGCGTGAACCGCGCGCCCGACGCCTCAACGAGCGGCGCCCACCGCGCCCCGCCGTCCGCGTCGATCACACCGAGCACGCTCCCGGCGACCGGCCCGTCCTCGATCGCGTTCACCGACCGTTCCGCGGCCGCGGTGTAGAGCACCCCCTCGCCGCGCGGCGTCGCCCACGGCATCGCGTCCGTGAACCCGAGCGCTTCGCCGTCGATCGCGCCCAGATCGTAGCGGACGACCCGCGTCGGCGGCGGCACGGGCGTGTTGGCAGGATCGAGGAGGTACGCCGCGAAGGCTTCTGCATCGATGTCGCACGTCGCGCTCCCCCCACCCGCCCCGGCCGCGGTCTGCGCCGCCGCCGCGCCATTGCCGCGCGAGAAGAGGCGCACGACCGCCCCGTCCGCGGCCCCCACGCGCGCTGCCCCCTCGACGTTCATCTCCGCCCCGGCGAACTCCGCGATCCCGCGCAGCAGCGCGTACAGGCGCGACGCGTCCACCACGCGCACCTCCGCCCCCGCGGCCCCGCGCGCGTCGAGCCCGCGCACGACGACGATCCGCTCGCGCACCGCGAGCGCGCCGGAGCCGAGCGCGACGAGCATCGCCGCGCCCGCGCGCTCGGGGTCGGGGAGCACGAGGCACGACTCGAGATCCATCTTGTCGAGCTTGTTGCCGCGCCCGACCTCGAACAGGCGACGCCCGTCCGGCCCCGCCGGCAGGGTGACGCACTCGGCCCGCCCGCTCACCGGGTGGACGAGGGCGATGAAGTTGGCGTCGTCCTGCACGACCGCGAGCCGCAGCCCGGCCGGCGTGTGCACGCGCGCGAGCCCGGACCCCGCGCGCACGTACGCGGGCCGGTCGAGCGCGGGGTCGGCCCCGTCGGCGTAGAACAGCGGGACCTCGCGCTCGACCCGCGCGCTGAGCCCGGGGTCGGGCCGCGCGACGACGAGCGGCGCGGGCGAAGGGGGCATCGGCGGACGGGACGGCGGCGCGCGGTGGAGGCGATGGACACGGCGAACGGTGGTACGTTCGGGCAAGCTCCCTGCCGCGCGCCGTCCACCCCCTGCCCCGCCCCGCGATGACCGCCCCCGCCACGCCCGCACTCGATCCGCTTCGCTACCCGACCGGCCGCTGGTCCCCGCTTCCGCCCGACACGCCGCCCGAGGTGATCGCGGGCCTCGTCGCGCGCATCGCCGCGGCGCCGGCCGCGCTGCGCGCGGCGGTGGACGGGCTGAACGACGCCCAGCTCGACACCCCGTACCGCGACGGCGGCTGGACGGTGCGGCAGGTGGTGCACCACGTGGCCGACTCGCACATGCAGGCGTACGCGCGGTTCAAGAAGGCGCTCACCGAGGACGCGCCGGTGATCATGCCCTACGAGGAGTCGCGCTGGGCCGAGCTGCCGGACGCGCGGCTGCCGGTGGGCGTGTCGCTGGCGCTGCTTGAGGCGCTGCACGCGCGGTGGGACGTGGTGCTGCGGGCGTTAGGCGCGGCGGAGCTGGCGCGGGTGTACCGGCACCCGGAGATGGGGGAGGTGCCGCTCCGGACCGCGGTGGCGCTGTACGCGTGGCACGGGGGGCACCACGTGGCGCACGTGACGGCGCTCAAGGGGCGGATGGGGTGGTAGCGTGTACAGCGTGAGAAGACCCGCGCCCTCCGCGAGCTGAGTCGGTAGCCGTGGCCGAAACGCGAGCGGGGCCCCTCATCGGAGCCCCGCCGCGATTCTTGCCGCCACTACGGTCAGGACGTCGTACGACGGCGTCGCGCGATCCCGACCACGCCCAGTAAGCCACCGCCCACGAGCGCAACCGACGCCGGCTCCGGCACTGTCGACGCTGCCGGGGCGTACGACGTGGTCAGCGAGAAGCTGTTGATTCGCTGCATGTCGGACGAGGCGCCCGTTGACGCCGTGAAGCCGAGGTACGCTTCCGGCCCAACGAGGGCAGCCAGGTCGATCCCCGACTGGCTCACGACCGGCGCGCCGTTCAGGAACACCGAGAAGAGCTCCCCGGCGGCCGCGTACGTAACCGTCACGTCGTTGGTCCCGCGCAGCATCGTGGCCGCGGCCGAGTGGCCATTGAGGTGGCCGTCGGTGCCGATCTGGACGAGGTTGTACGTATGCGTCCGCACCAGCGCGGCGAGGCTGTTGCTGATGCCCGCGAAGCCGATGTTCGCGCCGACTCCGTTGCCGAGCGTACCGAGCGCGTTGGGCCCGTTGCCCTGCAGCACGAAGGCAAGGCCATCGGCTCCCGTCCCACCGCCGATCGTGTAGTTGAACGTCGCGGTCAGAAACTGCAGGCCGCTCGTCGCCACGGGCGCGACCCGGAACGCACTCCCGATTTCGTAGGTGCTGGCGGGGGTGAGGACGATCTGGCCCGCGTCGAGCGTGGCCGTGCCGTTGCGCGTGAATCCGCTGAGATCCTGCATCTGCGCGGCAGCGGGGCGTGCTGCCCCGCCGACGATCAACGCTACGAACGCGGCGACTGCGGTGAGCGGTGGACGCATGGTATGAGGGGACGTGTGCGGGGGAGAGTGGAGAGCGGCCGTTGCGCCAAGCGTTAGGCAACCGGAACGGGTGAGTCAGTCCGGGCGCCCGCCGTTACGTCGCGGAAGTATACCGCTGAATCTCGTGAGCGCCATCACAAATCTACGTAGCCTGCCACATTTAATCGTCTGTTAACAACATGTAGCAGCAACACTACCAGCGCCGTAGCATCATCGACACCGCACCTCACGCTGGATGAAGCTGACGGCACTCCCGCGCGGCCAGTGCGCACCGGGCCAGTGCGCACCCGGGTGATTGGCGCCCTAGCGGACCGCCACCTCGCCGATTGCCCGCGCCACGCCGCGAAGCATCGCCTCCACCGTGAACCGCTCCGCCGCATCGGCACGTCCCGCGCGCGCAATCGTCGCGCCCGCCTCGGTCCGCAGCAGCGCCGTGACCGCCCGCGCCAGCGCCTCTGCATTTCCTGCCGGCACCAGCATGCCCGTTTCACCGTCGCGCACGATCTCCGTCGCACCGCCAGCGCGCGTGGCCACAACCGGCTTGCCTGCCAGCATCCCTTCGACGATCACACGCCCGAACGGCTCGGCGCTGACCGACGTGTGCGCGACCACGTCGACCACACGCATCAGCAGCGGCACCTCGTGGCGGAACCCGAGAAAGTGGACGCGGTCGGCCACGCCAAGCACTGCGGCGCGCTCGCGGAGATGCACCGCGTACGCCTCCTCACCAAAGAGCGCGTCCCCGACCACGACGCCGTGCACGCCGGGCAGATGCGTCAGCGCTTCGAGCAACACGTGCTGGCCCTTCCAGGGCGACAGCCGACCGAAGACGCCGATCAGCGGCGCGTCCCCCGCACCGAGCAACGCGCGCTCGGCCGCGACGTCCGCGTCGCGCACGTCACAGAACGCGGCCGCGTCGATGCCGTTGTAGACGTTTTGCACCTTCCGCTCGGCGCCGCCGCGTTCGACGAACGCGGCGGCGGTGGCTCGCGAGTTCGTCAGCACGCACGCCGCGCGTCGATTCGCGAGCGCTACAACCGCGCGGACGTTCGCGCGGCTGAAATGCTCGGCGCTGAGAATGTCGCGCAAATGCCAGATCACCGGGCGGTGGGCGATCACCCCGGCCGCGACCGCTACGACGAACGCCTTCTGCGAGTTCGCGTAGATGACGTCGTGCGCCCGCGCCAACCGTGCCACACGGCGTGCCGCACCGAGCAGCCCAACCAGTGCGGCCGGACTTGGCATCGCGCTGTCGCGCCGCAACCCACTCGCCGCCGCACCGACCGAAACCACCTCGACGCGCACACCGGCTTGTGTGAGCCGTGCCCGGAAGGGACCATCCGCGAGAAGGGCGACCGTTGATTCCGCAGCGTGGTGGCGCGCGATGTCGAGGAGCGACAACTCGGCCCCGCCGAGCACTCCGGCGTGATCGAGAAACAGGACGCGCGGCGTCACAGGCTCAACGCCTCGGTGTATACATCACGAACGCGCTGTGCCGCGAGCGGCCAACTGTAACGCGCCCGCGTGAACTGCATGCATGCCTGGGCGTCGGGCAGCCGCGTCGTGCCGTCCAGCGCGCGCGCGACGCCATCGGCAATCGCGGCTGGCCCCGTTGTGGCGAGCACCAGCGACTCGGACAGGTCGTGTACGACCTCCGGCAGCGAGCCAACGGGCGTGACCAACGCCGGCGTTCCCGCCGCGAGCGATTCGGCGACGACGAGGCCGAACCCCTCCAACGCCATCGTCGGTACCACCGTGACCGTGGCCGCGCGATATGCGAGCGGTAACAGGTGGTCGGGGAGGAATCCCAGAAGGCGCACGTGGTCGCGCAGTCCGAGCGCGGCAATCCGGCGTTCGAGCGTTGCGGCCCGAGGGCCGGTACCCGCGATCAGCACGAGAACGTCGGGGACGCGCCGCCGAATCGCCGGCACCGCCTCGACGAGGTCTTCGAGACCCATGCGGTGCACGAGGCGCCGCACGGCGAGCACCACGGGCCGGTCACCAGGCCACCCGAGACGCGCCCGCGCCTCGACGCGCGTCTCACGCACGTCGAACCGCTCGACGTCGACGGCCCCGGGAACGAAACGAATGCGGTCCGCCGGGACGCCGTACTCCCGCGTCAGCACGTCGGCGAAGGCACGCGACAGCACGACGACGCGCGAGGCCGCTTGATAGACGCGCGTTTCGATGTGGTGCTTGACCGCGACGCCAATGCCGTGCTCACCTTCGATCTTGCACTCCGATGCCCACGGTCCGTGGAAGTGCACCACGAACGGCCGACCGCGTACCAAGTCCAACATTGGGTAGGCGTACAGCGCGAAGTGCGACGCCACGAGCCCGTCGTCCGTCCGTGCGAGGAATCGCTTCCCGGCTGCACGGAGCCGGCGCCAGCGCTCCACGATCGGGCGGTCACGTGATACGACGCCCTCGACCACTGCGCCCGACGTCGCGCCGACATCGCCACGTGCCACGACCGCGCCATGCACCACCGCGCCCGTGTCCGCGAGCGCCGCGACCAGATCGCGATAGTACCGATTCAACCCGCCAGGCTCCTCGGCGAACGAGCCCTTCCCGACCTGGAGCGTGCGAAGCTGCGGGTGCATCAAGGTTGACGTGCACCGCCGCGCGACGTGCCCCTGCTCAGATTCCGCCGTGTGCATCAAGGCCCGCCTCATCGTGACCTGCACGCGCCACCGCGACCGACGCGGTGATCGCCTGCCGTCGGTGCAACTCCATCTGGACATCACTCGACACCCGAACGCGCGCTCCACGCTCAAGCACGCTGCAGCTGGACGCCCGAACTACCCATCACGCGCGCGACGAGGTCGAGCAAGCGGCCGCGAAACACATCTTCGCCATACCCGTCTGCGTGGCGCCGCAACGTGCGCTTGTCCCAGGGGAACGAAGCGGCGTGACGGACCGCATCGGCGAGCGACTCGGGCGTTCGCTCATCGAAGAACACCCCAGTGCGCCCTTCGACGACGGTATCGAGCACCCCACCCGCACGGTACGCCACGACGGGCCGGCCCGACGCATTCGCCTCGAGCGGGACGATGCCGAAATCTTCCTCGCCGGCGAAGATCACCGCGCGGCAGCGGGCATAATGCTCGGCGACTTCGTGGTCGGGTAGACGACCGAGAAATCGCACGTTAGGCCGCGCACGTGCTTCCAGCGCGGGACGATCCGGGCCGTCACCGATGATGACGAGCGGCCACCCGAGCGCGTTGAACGCGTCCACCGCAAGATCGACGCGCTTGTACGGATTGAGTCGCGAGACGATCAGGTAGTACTCATCGTTCGTCGATCCCGGCGCGTAGCGGGACAGGTCGACGGGCGCCGGAATGACCTCGCTCTCGCGCCCGTAATGGCGGCGGACCCGTTCGGCGACGACGGACGAGTTCACGGCGTAGACGTCGGGCCGCGATGCGGTTTCGAGGTCCCACCGCCGCAAACGGTCGACCACTGGAGGCAGCACGGTCCGCATCACGCGGCCGTACGTTTCGCGGGCCACGTAGCGGTCGTAGTCCCACGCGAAGCGCATCGGCGTGTGACAGTAGCAGATGTGGACCGCCGAACCGCGCGCGACCGCCCCCTTCGCGAACGCGCTGCTGCTGCTGACCACGAGGTCGTAGCCGCGCAGGTCGAAGCTCTCGATTGCTGCGGGGTAGAAGGGCAGGTACTTCTTGAAGTGTCGATCGAGTCCGGGCAGCCGCTGCATCCATGACGTGCGGATGTCGGCATCGCGCAACGCCGGCCAGAGCGACCGCCGGTCGAGGATCGACGTGTAGATGGGCGCATCCGGGAAGATGGCGTGCAGCGACCCGACGACGCGCTCGGCACCGCCCGGCTGATTCAGGTAGTCGTGGACGATTGCGACTTTCATCGTGTCGTGGATGACTGGCCGACTGCCTCCGCGATCACCGCGGTAGTGCGCCGGAAAATGTTTGCCGGGTCGAACTCGGCTCTGACGTGGACACGCCCGGCCTCCGCGAACCGGTGCGCCATCGCGCGGTCGCGACACAGCAGATCGATGGCCGCCGCGAGTTCCGCGGCCGACCCCGGCGTCACGAGCAGCCCCGTCACACCGTCGCGCACGATCTCCGTCGCCCCGCCGGCGCGCGTGGCCACCACGGGCCGCCCGGCCAGCATGGCCTCCGCCAGGACGCGACCGAAGGGCTCCGCGGCGACGGACGCGTGGGCGACCACGTCGACGAGCTCCATCAGATGCGCGACATCGTCGCGGAACCCGAGGAAACGCACGCGGTCGCCAAGGCCGGCATCGCACGTTTGCGCATGCAACTCCTCTTCGTACGTCGCGTCGTCCCCAAACATCGCGGCTCCTACGAACATCACCTGGACGTCAGGAAGCGAGCGCACCGCGTTGAGCACGACGTCTTGTCCCTTCCAACGTGAA
>DASWUT010000232.1:0-9806 GCA_036401455.1 Gemmatirosa sp.
GCCGCTGTTCTGTCGCCCCCGCGTCCATGTCTCGGCTTCCGCTCCGCGCTTTTCATCGCATCGCCCGGCGACTCGCCGGCGCGGGCACACGCTTCGTCGCGGCCGACGCCGGCGCGACGATGGCCGAGTATGCGCTGTTGATCGGGGTCGTCGTCCTCGTCGCGCTCGTCGGCGCGAAGGCGTTCGGGAGCAGCGTGAGTGGAAAGTTCGCCAGCGAGGCCGGCCGGGTCGCAACTCCGTAGCTCTGTCGCCGGTCGCGCGAATCGCCGATCGGGCGAACTCACGTCGGACACACGCCGGCGTCTCGGCGTGCCCGTCCTATCGCACTGCTGCTGACGGTCCGCGCTACGATGTACCATCGCCGAGCTTCGTCACGGCCGGTTGCGCCGACGCGAGCGCGGGGACGGGCAGGGCAGCAGCGAGGGGAAGGCGGCGCATGGAATCGCGGCGACACGGGATGTGCGGCCCGCTTGGGCGGTCGGACGGGTCAGACGTTGAACTTGAACAACATCACGTCGCCGTCATGCACGACATACTCCTTCCCCTCGCTCCGCACCACGCCCTTCTCCCGCGCCCCCTTCCACCCGCCGTTCGCGACGAAGTCGTCGTACCCGACCGTATCGGCCTTGATGAACCCGCGCTCGAAATCGGTATGAATCACCCCGGCGGCCTTCGGTGCGGTGTCGCCGCGGTGGATCGTCCACGCGCGCACCTCCTGTTCGCCGGCCGTGAAGTAGGTCTGCAGGCCGAGCAGTCGGTACCCCGCCTGAATCAATCGGTCGAGCCCCGCGCTCTCCAGGCCTAACGAGGCCAGGAACTCCCCGCGGTCCGCTTCGGGCAGCTCCGCAAGTTCGCTTTCGATCTTCGCCGAGAACGGCACCACCTCGGCGACTTCACCGCCCGCTGCGACCGCGGCGCGGAGCGCCTTCAGGTGCGGCCCCTCGTCGCCGGTCAACTCCGCGTCGGTCACGTTGGCCGCGTAGAGGATCGGCTTCGTCGTGAGCAGCGACAGCGGCTGCAGCAGCGCGAGATCGTCCGCGCCGAGGTGGGCCTCGAACAGCGCGCGCCCGTCCTTGAGGTACGCGTACGCCCGCTCGAGCGCGCCAACCTCCGCCTGTGCATCCTTGTCGCCGGTCTTCGCCGACCGGCGCGCCCGATCGAGGCGCTTCTCTACGACGCTCAGGTCGGCAAGGGCGAGCTCGAACTCGATCGTCTCGCGATCGCGAGCGGGGTCGACCGAGCCCATCACGTGCAGCACGTCGTCGTCGTCGAAACAGCGCACGACGTGCACGATCGCGTCGGTCTCGCGGATGTTGGCGAGGAACTGGTTGCCGAGTCCCTCACCCTGCGAGGCGCCCTTGACGAGGCCGGCGATGTCGACGAACTCGACCGCCGCGGGCACCGTCCGTTGCGGCGAGACGACGCCGGCGAGGACGTCGAGCCGGCGGTCGGGGACGTTCACCCGGCCGACGTTCGGGTCCTTGGTCGCGAAGGGGTAGTTGGCGGCGAGAACGCCGGCCGAGGTGAGCGCGTTGAAGAGCGTCGATTTGCCCACGTTGGGCAGGCCGACGATGCCGATGCGGAGCATGTGGTCCTTGCGTTAGGCCAGCGTCAGGCCGACTGTTTGCCGTTGTGCTTGTTCATCGCCGCGACGATCCCCTCGCGCAGCCAGACCTCGGACGCGTCGGTGAGGCGCGGCATGAGGTCGAGGATCTCCCGCCGCTCGATCGTGTCGAAGGGCGAGAGCACGAAGTCGACGAGGTTGCCGACCTCGCGCCGCTCGTCGGCCGGCTTGGTGCCGACGCGCAGGCGCGGGTAGTGCTGGTGGCCTAACGTACGCTCGATCGACTTGAGGCCGTTGCTCCCCCCTGCGCTTCCCTGCGGGCGCAGCCGGTACGTGCCGACGGGGATCGCGACGTCGTCGCAGACGACGAGCAGGTCGGTCTGCGGCGCCCAGAACGGGCGCCGCACGAAGGGCTGCAGCGCCTGCCCGCTCGCGTTGTAGTACGTCTGCGGCTTGAGCAACCGCACCTTCGTCGTGCCGACGAGTCCCGAGGTGGCGAGGCTGTCGCCGTCCCGGCGCCACGAGTCGAAACGCCAAACGTCGGCGAGGTGGTCGAGCACCACCCAGCCGACGTTGTGTCGCGTGTCGCGGTACTCCTCGCCGGGGTTGCCGAGGCCGAGGATGACCTTCAAGCCGCGAGACTCGGCTTACTCGTCGGCCTTCTTGGCGCGCAGCACTTCGGGGGCGCCAGCGGCTTCAGCCGCCGCGGCCGGTTGCGGCTCCTCGACGCGCGCCGCGGTGACCATCACGACGGTCGCATCGGCGTCGGTGATCACGGTGATGCCGGCCGGCAGCGTGAGGTCGCGCACGTGCAGCGGATGCCCGAGCAGCAGCCCGCTGACGTCGACGTCGATGTGGTCCGGGATGCTCGCCGGGTCGGCCGAGACCTCGACGTCGCGCAGCTGCTCCTCGAGCAGGCCACCCTCGGCGCGAACGCCTTCGGGCGTGCCGATGAAGACGAGCGGCACGCGCACGGTGACGCGCTCACCAGCGACGAGCTCCTGGAAGTCGACGTGGACGAGCGAACGGTCGACCGGGTGCCGCTGGACCTCGCGGATCAGCGTGCGCGTCGTCCCGCCATCGAGCCCGAGCTCGACGACCGTGCTCGCGGCCGAGAACTGGTCGAGCAGACGACCGAGCTCGCGGGCGTTGACGGACAGCGACTGCGGCGTGCGGGCGTGGCCGTAGACGACGGCGGGGACGCGGCCGGTCGCGCGCAGCTTGCGCGCCACGCCCTTGCCGGTCTCGTTACGGATCTCGGCGCTCAGGGAAGCGGTGGCCATGGGACGGAAAAGCTCTTAATCCGGAAGCAGTGGGCGATCCGCGGGTTACCCTCAGCCGCAGCACCGGATTGCCGTCGACCGCCTCTCACCCGCAGCCGGGTATGATAACCGATCCGGCCGCGCCGACCAACTGACGATCACTCGAACAAGCTGCTGACCGACTGATCGCTGTGCGTGAAGCGGATCGCCTTCGCGAGCAGCTCGCCGACCGACAGCACGTGCAGCTTGTCGAACCGGCGCTCCGCCGCGATTGCGATCGTGTCGGTGACCGTGACCTCGGCGATCGGGGCCTCGGTCAGCCGTTCGCGCGCGGGTCCGGACAGCAGCGCGTGGGTCGCGCAGACGTATACCTCGCGCGCGCCGCGCTTGATGAGCGCACGGGAGGCCTCGCTCACGGTACCGGCCGTGTCGATCATGTCGTCGACGATGAGACACGGCCGCCCTTCGACCTCGCCGATCACGTTGAGCACCTCGGCCACGTTCGCCTTGGGGCGGCGCTTGTCCATGATCGCGAAGCCGGCGTCGAGCTGCTTCGCGAATCCGCGGGCCATCTTCGCGGCGCCGACGTCTGGCGCGACGACGACGAGGTCGGTGAGGCGCTTGCGGCGGTAGTGGTTCACGAGCACCGGCTTGGCGTACAGGTGGTCGACGGGAATGTCGAAGAATCCCTGCAGCTGGTGCTGGTGGAAGTCGATGCCGAGCACGCGGTCCGCGCCCGCGGTCTGGATCATGTTGGCGACGAGCTTCGCGCCGATCGCCACGCGCGGCTGGTCCTTGCGGTCCTGCCGCGAGTAGCCGTAGTACGGCATCACGACCGTGATACGCGCGGCGCTCGCCCGCCGCGCCGCGTCGACGATGAGCAGCAGCTCCATCATCAGGTCCGCCGGCGGGTTGGTCGGCTGGATGACGAACACGTCCATGCCGCGGATGTTCTCGTCGATCCGGACGAAGATTTCGCCGTCAGCGAAGCGCGAGCACGTGAGCTTGCACAGCTCGACGCCGAGGCAGCGCGCGATTTCTTCGGCAAGCGGGCGATTGCCCATCCCCGCGATGAGCTTGAACGCGTGACTCGCGCCCGACGAACCGTCGCGCGTCGCGGACTGGGACAGGGCGTGCGTCGACACTACGCGGTTCGGCAGGACCTGGGGACCCATGCGTCGCTCACCGGCATCGAGACCGATCGCGGGAGGATCCTCGCGTACCGGGACTCGGGAAATTGCCCCGCGTGGATTCGAACCACGATCACTGCATCCAAAGTGCAGGGTCCTGCCGTTGAACGACGGGGCAAGCGCCGAGCAACCTACTCGCCAACGACCACGGCGGCAACGCGATCGACGGTGCGCGTCTCGACGACCCGGATCGCCGGAACGCCGACCGCCTCGGGCGGCGCGTTCACCTCGAGGCCGACGGTCACGCCGGCCAGCGGCGTGAGCAGTACGACGGTCGCCCCCGACCCGGACATGAGCGCGATCGGCGTCGTGTCGCCGTCGACCGGTTCGATCGCCGGCTCGTCCGTTTCGATCCCTTCGTCGTCCGGCGCGAGGCTGCGCCGCTCGACCTCGCGCGCGACGTCGCCGAACAGCGCGCGCACGCCGGCGATGTCCTCGCGATCGGCGAGCACCGGATCCTCGAAGTCGTTCACGGCGACGAGCGCGACGTCGTCCCAGCGTCCCAACCGGTCGGCGGTCCAGACGATCGGGCGCGGCGCGCTCGGACGCGCGCCCCGCCGGGCAGCGAGCGCGCCGTACGCGGCCGCCGTCTCGACTCCCTCGGCGAATACCGCCAGGTGGGCGCGGCGGACCGGAAGCGGCGGCAGCGCGAGCATCCGTTCACCGCGCCCCCAGGCGAGCGCGAGCGGCGCCTCGGCGGTCAGAAACGGCACGTCCGCCCCGAGCCCGCCCGCGATCGCGAGCAGGTCGCCCGCGTGCAATGGCGCCGGCGCGAGCGCGTTGAGGCAGCGCAGCACGGCGCCGGCGTCCGCGCTGCCGCCGCCGAGTCCGCCACCCACGGGGATCGCCTTCGTGACCTCGAGCGCGAACGCCTCGGGCCACCCGGCCGCATCGGCGTACGCCGCGGCCGCGCGCCACGCGAGGTTGCGCTCGACCGGGCCGAGCGAGTCGGCGCCGTCGCCCGTCACGTCGAGCGCGCGCCCCCGCACGCCCGGCCCGACGCGCACGCGCACCTCGTCCGCGAGGTCGAGACGTTGGAAGAGCGTCTCGAGTTGATGGTAGCCACCGTCCTCGCGCGCGAGGACCCGCAGGAACAGGTTGACCTTCGCCTGGGCGCGAACGCGCGCGGACCGTCCGGCGGGGCGGAGCCCGCGGGCGGCCGGCGTCACGCGGGCGCACCCGCGGTGTCAGCGACCTGGTGCAGCGTTAGGCCGAGCTGCGCGAGGTGAACGAAGCCGAGCACGGTGATCGGAATGAACGTGAGGACGTGATAGCCTAACGCCCAACTCACGGCGAGCGTCGCGGGCACGCCATAGACCGCGAGTCCGACGCGCGACACGCTCTCGAACAGCCCGAAGAAGCCGGGCGATGCCGGTACGGCCGATGCGACGCTCAGGAGGCTGTTGAGGAAGAGCGCCGCGGAGAACGGCGCCGTGATGCCCACGGCGCGGAAGCCGATCCAGACCGACCATGCGCAGAGCAGCCAGTGGGCGATGCTCCACGCGAACACCGCGGCGAACCGCCGCGGGTCGCGGAGCACGCCGAGACCGTCGGCGAAGCTGCGCACGGCACGGGTGCCGCGCTCCTCCCAGTGTGGTGCGACGCGCCGCGTCACGCGCCCGAGCAGGCGGGCAAACGCTTCGGGCGCGATCACGACCGCGTACAGCCCGGCGAGCAGGACGACGGTGATGAGCGCGGTCCCGAAGGCGAGGGTGGGCACCGACTCACCGTACAGCCGAACGCCGTGCGGGAACGCGGGGTCGAGCGGCGCGACGAAGAGCAGCAGCAGGAGTACGACCGCGTCGAACGCGCGATCGACGGCGAGCGAGGCGAGCGCGCCGGTGAACGGCACGTCGGGGCGCTCACGCACGAGGGTCACGACGCGCGCGATCTCGCCCGCGCGGGCCGGCGCGACGTTGTTCACCATCATCCCGACCGCGGTCGCGCGCCAGAGCGGGCCGAACGGCAGGCGGGGCACCACCGGATCGAGGATCGTGCGCCAACGCCGCGCGCGCACGGGAAAGATCAGCGTCGCCGCAATCGTCGCCGCGAGCCAGAGCCACGCGTTGGACGCGCGCAGCACGCTCCACACGACGGCGAAGTCGATGTCGTGGAGCGTCCACCAGAGGAGCACCGCGCTCAGCGCGATCCCCAGTCCCGCCTTCCAGTCGAGCCGCACGTCCGGTCAGTCCGTCGCGGCGAGGTCGAGCAGGTCGAACAGCTCGGCGAGGAGCTCGGCGTCGGGCGCGGTGCCGGCCGGCGCCGATCGGAGCGCGTCGCGCACGTCGCGCGCACGGTCGAGCGCGGCGCGCCCGTGATAGACGAGCGTCTCGACGGGAACGATGCCGTCGGGCGCGATCGGCGCGGCTGCGACGCCGGGCGGCGTGGGAACGGCCGGCATGTCGAGCGGGGTGCCCGGCCATCGCTCGATCCCGCTGATCCCGTGCTCGAGCAGTTCGACGAGCGCCGGGCCGGTCGGCGGACGAAAGCCCGGAACCGACCCGACCGCGGGTACACCGACCGCCGCGAACTCGGCGGGTTCGGCCAGGTCGTCGCTGCCCGGGCGAGCTGGCGCTTCCGGAGCCGCGGCGCCGTCGACCGCGCCCGGCGCATCGACCGTTGCCATCGCGCCGAGCAAGCCATGGGCGACGTGCTCGAGTCCGGCGACGGCGCGCGGGTCGAGCGATTCGGCGCCGCCCTCGCGCGCGCGGCACACGTCGGCGACCGGGGCGACGTCGTAGCTCTCAGCCAGTTCGCGCAGCTCGACGACGACCGTGCGCAGCCCGCGCCCGACCGCCGCGCGTGCCGCAGCGTCGAGACCGGGTGTGGCGAGCAGGTCGCGCGCGACCCGCAGCTGTTCGGCGACACGCGCGGCGACTGGCGCGGACGCCGCGCGGAACCGATGCGCCGCGGTGACCGGCGGGGCGCTCGCTCGCTCGACGACGAACGCGGCGTCGCCGTCGTACGCGAGCGCGCGGATCGGCAGCACGCGAAAGTCCGCGGCCGCGTCGGCGTTGGCCGTAACGGCAGGTGTGGTCTGCGTCATCCCAGGCGGGATACCTGACCGGAGAAGCCGGCGCTCGCAGTCAGTTGGCCCGCGCGCGCCTCGTCCATCGCCGCGCGCACCGCCCGGACGCTTTCCGCGAGCCCGACGAACACCGCCCGGCTCACGATCGAGTGGCCGATGTTGAGCTCCTCGATCTCCGGGATGGCCGCGACCGGACCGAGGTTGTCGGCGGTGAGCCCGTGTCCCGCATGGACCGCCAGGCCGCGCGAGACGGCGAGCGTGGACGCGGCGGCGAGCGCGGCACGTGTCGCCGGATCGCCAGGCGCGTGCGCATACGGGCCGGTGTGCAGCTCGACGGCCGCCGCGCCCAGGTCCGCGGTCGCGCGGATGGTATCGGCATCGGGGGCGATGAACAGGCTCGTGCGAAGACCCGCGCCGACGAGCGTTGCGACGTGCCGCGCGAGCCGGTCGCCGCCACGCCGCACGTCGAGTCCGCCCTCGGTCGTGACCTCCTCGCGCCGTTCCGGGACGAGGGTCACCTGATGCGGGCGCAGCCGCAGCGCGAGCGCGACCATCTCGTCGGTCGCGGCCATCTCGAGATTGAGCACGGTGCGCACGACGGGCGCGAGGCGCTCGACGTCGTCGTCCTGAATGTGGCGGCGGTCCTCCCGAAGGTGGACCGTGATGCCGTCCGCGCCGGCATCCTCGCAGACGCGCACGGCGGCCACCGGGTCGGGCTCGTCGCCGCGTCGTGCCTGACGCAGCGTCGCAACGTGATCGATGTTGACGTACAGCCGTTGGTACATCGGCTGTGGCGGCCGCTGAGGCTGTGCGTCGGACATGCGCGGGGCGAAGCGTGACGGACGGAAACGCGGACGTCCTGTTGGACGGCGCGGACGTGTGCCGGTGCGAGCGCGATCGGCGGCGCGGCGCGCGATGGTCGCGCTAGCTTGCGCGGCGCGTCGTGCGTCCGGCCGGGGCGCGCGCCCGACCTCACGCCGAGCACGCCTTGGGAAACATATCTGTCCGATCCGCCGCGGTGACCGCCGCCACGGTTCTCGTCGCGTCGTCGATGTTCGCGGCGTGCTCGAGCGCGCCGCGTTCGGCGCCGCAGCCCGTGGCCGTCGCGGCGTCGGGCCCCGGCGGTGTGACGAGCACGGCCGCCGTCGAAGGATTCCTGCGCGCCGCGCAGACGACCGACGCGCGCGCGATGAGCAACTACTTCGGCACGCGCGCCGGCCCGACGACGATGCGCGATCCGGCCGCGGACGTCGAAAAGAGAATGATCGCGCTCTCCTGTTACCTCGCGCACGACTCCGCCCGCGTGCTCGGCGACGTGCCCGGGATCGGCGCCGCGGGCGAACGCACGGTGACCGTCGAACTGCGCCAACGCGAGATCGTCCGGCAGACGCGCTTCACCGCCGTGTCGGGGCCGGGCAATCGCTGGTTCGTGCAGGCGTTCGACATCGACGCGGTGAGCGACCTCTGCCGTCCGCGCTGAGCAGCCTGGACGGAGTTGCGTCAGTACTCGCTGAGTTCGACGAGCACGCCCCCGGTCGCGCTCGGGTGCAGGAAGGCGATCCGCTTCCCCTCGGCGCCGACCCGCGGCACCTCGTCGATCAGTCGAACGCCGGCCGCGCGGCACCGGGCGAGCGCGGCGTCGAGGTCGTCGACCGCGAAGCAGACGTGGTGGATCCCGGCCCCGCGCCGGGCGATGAACTTCGCGATCGGCGAGCCCGCCTCGGCCGGTTCGAGCAGTTCGACGAGCGACTCGCCCGCGGCCACGGCCGCGATCCGCGCCCCGTCGGCGTCGTCGAGCGGCACCGGCGGCATGCCGAGCACGTCGCGGTAGAAGGGCACGATCGCCGCCAGGCTTTCGACGGCGATGCCGACGTGGGCGATGCGCGTGCCGCGCGCGAAGCGGGCCGGGGTGTTTTTTTCCGGAGCGCCGTCCGCGCGCGCACTCGGGGCGGCCGGCGGGGTATCAGACGTAGGATTCGGAGCGGTCATGGGCCTGGAAGCGGGCGCGTGGTCGCACCCAAGGTAAGCCACCGGGCCGCGAGGCCCCCGACGATGGCAGGCCGCCCGCGGCCTGCGAGGAACCGCATGGCGAACGTGAATGCAGTCACCGATGCCGACTTCCAGAGCGAGGTCGAGCAGCACGACGGACTCACCGTCGTCGACTTCTGGGCGACGTGGTGCGGCCCCTGCCGCATGATCTCGCCGGTCGTCGATCAGCTCGCGCAGGAGTATGACGGCAAGGCGAAGGTGCTCAAGCTCGACGTCGACAGCAACCAGCAGACGGCGATGAAGTTCAACATCCGGTCGATCCCGCAGATCCTGTTCTTCAAGGGCGGGAAGGTCGTCGACACCGTCGTCGGCGCGGTGCCGAAGTCGGCGCTCGAGGCGAAGTTCAAGCAGCACGCCGCGTAAGTCTGCGGCACGAGCCGGGGGCGGGGCAGCGAGATTACTCGCCGCTCCGCCCTCGCTGCATTTCCGCCCGAATCTCCGCGTATGTTGCGAGGGTATGTCGGGCACCCCGCTCCCCGGCGCCGGCGCGCGCGGCACCCTCTACCTCGTGTCGACGCCGATCGGCAACCTCGGCGACATCACCGCCCGTGCGGCCGAGGTGCTGCGAACGGCCGACGCGGTCCTCTGCGAGGACACGCGACACTCGCGGCGTCTCCTCGACCATCTTGGCTCGCGCGCGCCGACGCTCGCGGTGCACGAGCACAACGAGGCGCGTCAGAGCGAACGGCTCGTCGCGCGACTCGCCGCGGGCG
>DASWUT010000233.1:0-5104 GCA_036401455.1 Gemmatirosa sp.
CGGCTGCTCGCGCACGCAGAGACGCGGACGACGATGGGGACCGCCGGACGCAGTCGCGCCCGGCGCGCGCACGCGGAGTCGGCGATGGTCGACGGGTTCGCGCAGGCGGCCATGGCGGTGCGTGAGCGGGGGCGGTGGCGCGGGTGAGCGCCGCGCGGGTGCACGCCGACCGGCTGGCCACCGCGCAGCTCTCGGCGCCGCCGACCGCGGCCGACCCGCGCCCCGTCCTTCCCCGGCACCGCGCCGAGTTCGCCGCGCTGCGAACCGCGCTCGCTGGCCTCGGCGTGCTGCCGTGGCGCCGCGCGACCGCCGTCGGCGCCGCGCTCGGCCGCGCGGGGTACCGTCCGTTCGGCATCCGACGTGAGGTCGTCGAGGCGCAGATCGCGGCCGCGTTCCCCGACTGGCCCGCAGAGCGCGTGCGCGACGTCGCGGTCGCGTCGTACGCGTCGCTCGGCCGGACGACGGTCGAGGCCGCGCTGCTCCCCGCGTTAGGCACCCGCGGCGTGCTCGACCTGTTCGCCGAGGTCCAGGGGTGGGACGTGCTCGAAGCCGCGCGGGCCGAGGGGCGCGGTGTGATCGTCGTCACCGGGCACCTCGGCAACTGGGAGGTCGGTGGCGCGTACGTCGCCGCGCGCGGGGTGCCGATCGACGGCATCGCGCGGCAGCAGGAGAACCCGCTGTTCGATCGCTTCCTGACCGCGACGCGCGAGCGGCTCGGGATGCGCATCGTGTGGGACGGCGACGCGGTCCGGCGCACGCCGCGCGCGCTCGCCGCGGGGCGCGTCGTCGCCTTCCTCGTCGACCAGGGCACGTTAGGCCTCGCGTCGACCTGGGTCCCGTTCTTCGGGCGGCCGGCCAAGACGCCGCGCGGGCCCGCGGTGTTCGCGCTCCGCCTCGGCGCACCGGTCGTCTTCGGCGCGGCCGTGCGCCGCCCCGACGGACGCTTCCACCTCGGTTTCGAGCGCGTGCCGGTGTCCCCGACCGGCGACCGCGAGCGTGACGTCGACACGATCGTCGCCACGTACACGGCGACGCTCGAGCGCTGGGTGCGCCGCACGCCGGAGCAGTACTTCTGGCAGCACCGCCGCTGGAAGCACCAGCCCGGGCCCGGCGACCGCGGGATCGCCGCAGACACGGTGCAGGGCGCATGACCGACCGGGCGGGCGGAGCGGACGCGGCGGCGCCGGCCGCCCTGCCATCGCGCCGCGCGTGGGCCGCGCTGCGCGACGACGGGCGCGCACGCGTCGGGCTCGCCGTCGTCGCGCTGCTGCTCGTCGCCGCCGTGTGCGCGCCGCTCCTCGCTCGCCACGACCCGGCTGCGGGCGACCTTGGCATCGCGCTCGACCCGCCCTCGGCCGCGCACTGGTTGGGAACGGACGTGCAGGGGCGCGACGTCTGGGCGCGGCTGCTCTACGGCGCGCGCGTCTCGCTCGCCGTCGGCGTCCTCTCGCAGGCGATCGCGCTCGCCATCGGCGTCGCGCTCGGCCTCGTCGCGGGCTACTACGGTCGGCGGATCGACGACCTCGTCATGCGCCTCGCCGACGTGACACTCGCCTTCCCGACGCTGCTGCTCCTGATCGCGATGGCGGCGGCGTTCTCTCCGTCACTCGCGACGGTGATCGTGACGATCGGCGTCGTCGGCTGGGCGGGGATGGCGCGCCTGGTGCGCGGACAGGTGCTCGTCGTCCGCACGGCGGAGTACGTGCAGGCCGAGCGCGCGTTGGGCGCGGGTGACCTGCGCATCATGGTGCGGCACGTGCTTCCCAACGTGATCGCGCCCGTCGTCATCGCCGCAACGCTCGGCGTGGCGGGCGCGATCATGGCCGAGGCGGCGCTGTCGTTTCTCGGACTCGGCGTGCAGCCGCCGACGGCGAGTTGGGGCGCGATGATCGCCGACGGACGCGACCTCGCGCAGCTGCGTGGCGCGCCGTGGACCTCGCTCGCGCCGGGGCTCGCGATCGGGCTCGCCGTGCTCGGCTTCAACCTCGTCGGCGACGCGTTGCGCGACGCGCTCGATCCGCGCACGGCCGCGCTCCGCGGCACCGGGCGGCGGCGCGGGCGGGTGCGCCTGCTCCGCCGCGCCGACGTCCCGACCGACGCGGGCGCGGTACCCGCACGGCGTTAGGCAGATGACCGATTCGCGCTACGATCTCGACGCGCTCCGCACGGCGGAGTTCCCGTGGACCGCGCGCGGCGACGCAGTCTACCTCAACCATGCGAGCACCGGACCGCTCCCCGCGCGTACCGTCACCGCCGTGACGGAGTTCGTCGCACGGCGCGCCGAGCCCCACCGGATCGCCGATCCCGAGCTGTTCGGCACGCTCGCGCGTGTGCGCGACGGCGTCGCGCGGTTGATCGGCGCGGACGCGGCCGAGGTGGCCTGCATGCCGAACACGACGTACGGGCTCAACTTCGCCGCACGCGCGCTGTCGTTAGGCGCGGGCGACGTCGTGCTCACGTTCGACGGCGAGTTCCCGGCCAACGTGTATCCGTGGATGGCGCTCGCCGCGCGCGGCGTGCGGCTGGAGCTGCTTCCGAGCACGCCCGAGGGGCTGCCCGACGAGGGCGCGCTCCTGCGCGCGATCGCGGAGCGCGACGACGTGCGCGCCGTGACGGTGAGCTGGGTGCAGTTCACGAGCGGCTACCGCGTCGACCTCGCAGCGATCGGGGCGGCGTGCCGCGCGCGCGGCATCTCGTTCGTCGTGGACGCGATCCAGGGACTGGGCGCGTGTACACTCGACGTGCGCACGACGCCGATCGACGTGCTCGCCTGCGGCGCGCAGAAGTGGCTGCTCTCGCCGTGGGGGACGGGGTTCGTCTACGTGCGGCGCGAGCTCGTGCCGCGACTGGTACCGCAGGACGTGGGCTGGCTCGCCGTGCGCGGCGCGGACGACTTCGCCCGGCTCACCGACTACGACTACACGTTCCGCGACGACGCGCGGCGGTTCGAGGTGCTCACGCTGCCGTTCCACGACTTCGCCGGGTTCGCGGCCAGCCTCGACCTGCTGCACGCCCTCGGGCCGGCGGCGGTCGCGGCGCACGTCGCGGCGCTCGCCGACCGGATCGTCGCCTGTGCGGCCGATCGCGCCGTTCCGCTCGTCACGCCGCGCGACCCCGCCCGCCGCGCGGGGATCGTCTCGCTCCGCCTGCCGGACTCCGCCGCCGCGTCGGCGCGGCTCCGGGCAGCGGGGATCGCCCATTCGGTGCGCGAGGGCGCGGTGCGCCTTTCCCCGCACGGTTACAATTCGCCCGCCGACGTCGATCGCGCGCTGACCGCCCTCGACGGCCACCTGTTCGACGCACGCACTCGCGCGGGCTGATGGCCGTTCATCCCGACCGCCGGTCGTCGGCCGACGACCCGTTCCTTCTCTACCCGACCGCTTCCGACATGCCGACCCCGCGTCGCGCCCGCCTCACCGCCGCCACGACGACCGCGTTCGCTCTCGCGCTCGCGCTGACCGCCGCCTGCCATGGCCGCAACGACGCCGAGCGCGACGGCGCGGGCAGCTCGAGCCTCGGAGCGGGCGGCCCCGGCCAGCCCGGGCCGGCGGCGGGGCAGAACACCGACACGACGTCGTCGCCGGCCGGCGCACCGGGGCCGACGCGGAACACGACGACCACCAACACGCAGTCGAAGGCCGAAGCCGCCGCGGCGAAAGCGGCGGCCGCGTCCAACGCCGACCCTCGCAACCACTGACGCGCTCGGCATCGGCGTACGGCGGGGGGGCGACCGTCCCCGCCGGACGTCAGCCCTCGACGACCCGCACCAGCGCGTAGTCGCGCGCGCCCTTCCGCAGCAGCAGGTACCGCCCGACGAGCAGATCCGCGTCGGTGACCGTGCGCTCCGCTGCCGACAGCCGGCGCCCGCTCACCGTGAGGCCGCCCTGCTCCAGCAGCCGGCGCGCCGCACCCTTGCTCGGCGCGAGCCCGGCCGTGTGGAACAGCTCGGCCACGTCGAGTGCGCCGAGCCCCTCCGCGGGCCGCGCGACTTCGGTCACCGGGAATTCCTTCGAGAGCGCCCCCACCGCGGCCGGCGACAGCGCGTGCGGGTCGCCCTTGGCGAAGAGCAGCGCCGACAGCTCCTGCGCCACGCGCGCGCCCTCTGCGCCGTGCACGCGCGCGGTGACGTCGTAGGCGAGCGCGTGCTGCGCCTCGCGCCGGTCGGGCCGGGCCGCGGTCGCTGCGTCGAGCGCCTCGATCTCCTCGCGGGCCAGCTGCGTGTAGTAACGCAACAGCCGCCCGACGTCGCGATCCTCCGCGTGCATCCAGAACTGGAAAAACTGGTACGCCGAGGTGCGCTGCGGGTCGAGCCAGACGGCACCCGACTCCGTCTTGCCGAACTTCTGCCCCGCGCTCGTCGTGAGTAGTGGGAACGTGAGGCCGTGCGCCGACGCCCCGTCGATGCGCCGGATCAGGTCGGTGCCCGCGGTGATGTTCCCCCACTGATCGCTCCCGCCCACCTGCACCGTCACCCCGTGCCGCCGGCGTAGCTCGACGAAGTCGTATGCCTGCAACAGCATGTACGAGAACTCGGTGAACGAGATCCCCGTCTCCATCCGTGCGCGCACGCTCTCCTTGGCGAGCATCACGTTGACGGAGAAGTGCTTGCCGACGTCGCGCAGGAAGTCGACCGCGCCGAGCCCGGTGAGCCACTCCGCGTTGTCGGCGACCGTCGCCGCGGCCGGGCCGTCGAACTCGAGGAAGCGTTCGAGCTGCGCGCGAATCGCGCGCGCGTTCTCCTCGACCGTCGCGCGCGCGTTCAACTGCCGCTCGGCCGTCTTCCCGCTCGGATCGCCGATCATCCCCGTCCCGCCGCCGACGAGCGCGACCGGCCGATGCCCGTACTGCTGCATCCGGACGAGTCCCATGATCGGCAGCAGGTTGCCGACGTGGAGACTCGCGGCCGTCGGGTCGAAGCCGCAGTACGCGCGCACCGGGCCCGCACCGAGGTGTGCGGCGAGGCCGTCGGTCGCCTGGTAGAGAAGGCCGCGCCACGCGAGGTCGTCGAGCAGCGGGTCGCCGTGCGTGGCGGCGGGCGGAGCGGCGGTCGTGTCGGTCATCCGTCCAAGCTACTGCGCCCATCGCCCGCCGGCCGTGCTGCGCC
>DASWUT010000234.1:0-11526 GCA_036401455.1 Gemmatirosa sp.
ACCGCGACGGCCTGTGCCCGGGCGGTCGCGGTCGCGACGCCCAGGCCGACCACCCCCGCGAACCACCCGCGCCACGGACGCACGCTCGGCGCCCTACCCGTTGGCCTTGGCCTGCTTCACCGCCTCGGCCAGCGCGGGCACCACCTCGAAGACGTCGCCCACGATCCCGTAGTCGGCCACCTTGAAGATCGGGGCCTCCTTGTCCTTGTTGATCGCGACGATCGTCTTCGACGTGCGCATCCCAGCGAGGTGCTGGATCGCCCCGGAGATCCCGACGGCGACGTACAGCTCCGGGCTCACCACGCGCCCCGTCTGCCCGATCTGTTCCGAGTGCGGCCGCCAGCCCTCGTCGGTGACCGCGCGCGTCGCGCCGACCGCCGCGTTCCCGAACGAGTCGGCGAGTTGCTCGACGAGCTTGAAATTGTCGGCGCTCTTGAGCCCACGCCCGCCGGCGACGATCACCGGCGCCTCGCCGAGGTCCACCTTACCCGTGTTTCCCTCGACCACCTGCGTGACCTTCACGCGCGCGGCGGCCGGGTCGGTCGCCGGCTGCACCTGCTCCATGCGCCCCGCCTTCGCGTTGGGCGTGACCGGGATCGCACCCAGCCGAATCGAGAGCAGCGCCGGCGACGCGGTGATCTTGAGCGAGCCGATGATCTTGCCCGTGTACATCGGGTGCCGGACGACGATCGCGTCCCCGTCGACGGCGAGCGCGACGGCGTCGGGCGCCAGCGGCGCGCGCAGCTTCGCCGCGACACGCGGACTCAGGTCCTTCCCCTGCGAGGTGGCCGAGAAGACCGCGGCGCGGTAGCCCCCGCTCGTGATGCGCGCGGCCACCGTCGCGGCGATCGCCTCCGGGTTGTAGTGCGCGAGCGCCGCGTGCTCGACGACGAGCACCACGTCTGCTCCGACCTCCGCCAGCCGCGCGGACTGCCCGGCGATCCCGGGCGCGCCCGCAACGAGCGCGTGCACCTCGCCACCGCCCGTCTGATCGGCCAGCAGGCGGGCCGCACTCACCGCCTCGAGCCCGGCCTTGCGGCCCTCGCCGCCCCGGGTCTCCACGTACGCAAAGACGTTCGCCATCGCTCTCACTCCGTTGTGTTAGGCGCGGTCGCGCCTCAGATGACCTTCGCTTCCGTCTGCAGAAGCTTCACGAGCTCCGGGACCGCGGCCGCGCCCTGCCCGACGATGCGCCCCGCCCCGCGCTCCGGCGGCAGCTCCATCTTCGCCATCGTCACGCCCGCCGTCCCGATCTGCGCGGGCTTCGTCTCCATCGGCTTCTTCTTCGCGGCCATGATCCCCTTCAGCGAGGGCAGCCGCTCCTTGTTGAGCCCCTCGTCGACCGTGATCACCGCCGGCAACGGAAACTCGACCGTCTCCGTCGCCCCTTCGAGCGCACGCTGCGCCGTTCCCTTCCCGCCCGCGATGTCGAGCTTGAACACGCTCGTCACGCACGGCAGGTCGAGCAGCTCGGCGACCATCGGCCCGACCGTCTGCGCGTCCGAGTCGATCGCCTTCTTGCCGAAGAAGATTACGTCGTAGTTACCTCCCCTGAGCTCCGCGGCGAGCGCCTCGGCCACCGCGAGGCCGTCGGGTGGCTGCTTGTCGGCCTTGAGGAGCACGGCCCGGTCGGCGCCCATCGACAGCGCCTTGCGCAGCTGCTCGGCCGCGGCGTCAGGCCCGAGCGAGACCACGGTGACCTCGCCGGGCGCGTTCTTCTCGTTCAGCTGCAGCGCGGCCTCGACCGCCCACAGATCGAAGTCGTTCACGTCATACTTGAGTCCGGTCTCGTCGACGCTCGCGCCGTCCTTGCCGATCGCGAACTTCACTTCCATCACCGGGACTCGCTTGATGCACACGGCAATTTTCACCGCGACGTCTCCTGAAACAGAGGCTGAACTGCGCTTGTGAACGAATTCACATGGTAGCCGGGTGAAGATCGCCCGCTGCCGAACAGTGTTCAAGAGAGCGAATCCGCGGCGCGATCGTTCCCGGACGGCATGCGGCGCGACGCGCGGCGCCCGGGTCGCGACCCTCGCCGCCGCGCTCGGCAGCGGGGTCGCGGGGGCGATCGCCTGCGGCCGCGACGCGCCGTTGCTCCCCGCAACGGCCGCCGACGGCCAGTGGGTGTGGAGTACGGCGGACGTCGCGCTCTGGCGCGGCGCGCACGCCGCGCGGCCCGCGCTCCGCCCCGGGGTGTGGGTCAGCACCGTCTGGTGGGCAGGCGGCGCCGCGGGTGGCGTGCAGCAGCGGCTCGCGCTCTCTCCTGCGCCGTTCACGGGCGCGCGGCTCGCCGTCGTCGTTCGCTTCGACGATCGCATGCACGCCGCGTGGCTCGCCGCATCGGACAGCGTCATCGCCGCCCAGCTCGATGCGCGCCTGGCGACGCTGCTCCGCCTCGTCGCAGGCACCGGCGCGCGCGTCACCGAGGTGCAGCTCGACTACGACTGCCCGGTGCGGCGCCTCGCGCGTTGGGCGGCGGTCGTGCGCCAGGTGCACGCGGGCGCGCTCGCCGGGCGCGAGGTGTGGGTCACGAGCCTGGTCGCGCACGTGGCGCAGCGCGAGTACGGCGCACAGTTTCGTGGCGTGGTGAGCGGGCACATCGTGCAGCTGTTCGACACCGGCGACGAGCCGTCGCCAGCGGCCGCGACGCGACTCGCCGCACAGCTCGACCGCGTCGCGCTTCCCTATCGGGTCGGCCTCGGTGCGTTCGAGCGCGTGCTGCCCTCGGGTGATGGCCGCACACGCCTCACGCATCACCGCGCGTGGTTCGCCCTCGCGCCGGAGCTCGCGCGCTCGCCGTGGTACCGTGGACTCTGGGTCTTTCCGGGAGGACAACCGTGGACATCGCTCGTCGCGTCGCCCGGCGGGCGCGCGCCCGCCTCGGGTCGGTGACCGCGGGCGCGCGTCCGCCGCGCCGCCGGGCCGCGCTGCTCGTCGTCGCGCTCGTCGCCAGCGTCGTCGGCGCCGCGTGGTCGGCGACGCCGGCCTGCGCGTGCAGCGGCGGTTGGGCGCCGGACATCTACCAGCCGTACCTCGACCTCGCGGCGCTCGTCGACAACGATCTGGCAGAACGCGACGGCCGTTCGTATTCGGGCGATGACGCGTTCGCGTTCGGGTTTCTCGCCCCGCTGATCCTCGCCGACAGCGCCGACGCCACCCGCGGCGACTCCGCGCGGCGCGACGCCGCGGCCGACCTGCAACGGGTGTGGGACCAACGCTGGGGGTGGAACGTCACGGTCGATCTCGAGGACACCACCCGCCCGCGCCTGACGACTGACGCGCTCGAAGCCTCGCTCCGCGTGGGCGCGCTCGACCGGGCCGCGGCGGACGCGCGCACCCTCGTCGCCCGCTCGCTCGACATGCCCGCCGCGGTCGCGCAGCTCGAGCAACCCGTCGTCCAACGCGCGGTCGAGTACCTCGAGCTCCGCCCAACGCTCACCGCGGCCGGACCGCCACCCGACGGTCGCCTGCTCGCCCGCTTCTTCGCCGCACCGCCCGTCCCGCGCGACACGCCCAAAGTGTCGTATCAGTACGATAGCGCCTCCGCGTCGCGTGCCCGGGTCCGCGCCTGGCACCGCGCGCAGGTCGCCCGCGTCCCGGATCCGGTGCCAGTCGAGTCGCTTCCGCCGGCGCTCCGCGAGGCCGCAGCGTTGCGGCGGATGTCGCGCGCCGAGCTGGCCGCGGCGGCTTCGCGCCTGACGTCGTCCCCCCGCCTGCCCTCGCTCCGCTTCGTCGCGCTCGAGGAGCGCACGCGCGCGCTCGTCCCGGCGGGATGGCCGGACACCACCGGGCCTAACGTCGCCGCGTTCCGTGCGCTCCGACGCGACTACGACGCCTGGCGCGCGGCGTACCCGACCCACCCGCTCGCCGACCTCGCTCGCTTCTCGACCGTGCGCGTCGACCGCTTCGCCAGCGACACGGCGCGCGCCTGGGCCACGCTCCTCGCCGAGTACCCGCGGCACCCCGCGCGCGCGGCGACCGAGATGTACTTCCTGCTCCGGCTCGGCACCGACCCGAACGCGGCCACGCTGGCAGCGATCACCGACCCCGTGCTCCGCTCCGCGCTCGTCTTTCGGGAGTTCGGCTGCGAGACGTACGCGTGCGGTGGAAGCACCCCCGCCGCATACTCCCGCACGAGATGGGACGCCGCGTGGCGACGCGCGGAGGCCGCGCGCCCCGCCCCGTGGGCCGTCAACGCGCAGGAGCGCCTGCTCCGCGTCGTGTTGGGCGACCCCACCGACGGCGCCCTCCCCACAGCCTTCCCGACGACGTCCGAGTCGCCGACCGCACTCTGGGGCGCCGAGCGGCTCGCGATCCTCATCCGCGCGGCGCGGTGGCCCGACGCCGAGGCGCAGGCGGCGGTGCTCAGCTCGAGTCCTGCCGTCGCGTCGATGCGCCTGCGTCTCGCGCTGCGCCACGCGCAGTGGTCCCGCGCGCTCGCCGAGCCCGAGCTCGACCCCAATGCGCGCAATTACATCCTGCACGTCCTCGCGCCCGACTCCGTCCTCGTCGCGCTCGCCGCCGCGCCCGACACCGCCGTCCGCCACGAGGCCGTCCGCGCCCGCGCCGCCCGCCGCGCATCCGCCGGCGACTGGTTTGGTGCCGCCCATCTCGCCGCATCCGTCGATACCGACCTCGCCCGCCGCCTCGGCGCGACGGCCCCGCTCGCGACCAACCGATCGAGTGCAGGCCGCGTCGCCTACGCCCGCCACCTCGTCGCCAACCAGGATTCTCTGCTCGGCGGCGCCGACGACCGCGATTGGTACCGCACGGTCGAGTCGCGGTGGCTGCGCCTCATCGGCGATACGTCGATCTGGCACGGGAGCGCCCCCGCCGCGATCCCCGGCGTGCCGTGGACGCCCGCCGACGAGCGCCGCGCCGACAGCCTCTTTCTGCGCCGCAACTCGGAGCTGTACCTCGCGTTAGGCGAGTACGCCGCCGCGCTGCGCGCGCTTCCGCTCGCCCCGGCCGACGCGTCCCGCCGCCGCCCGCTCGCCCGCGAGGCCGACATCCCCTACAACCGCCTGATCAACCGCAACTACGAGTACACGGTGTTCTGGCGCCGCGAACTCGCGCACGACAGCGACGTCACGGCGATCCGCCACGCCGGCCGCCGCTAGCCGCGCCCCTGCTCCGTCTCGCCGTCCGCGCGGCGCGCCCCCCCGGCCGCTCACTTGAACGCGTTCAGCCCCGTGATCGCCTGCCCGAGGATGAGCGAGTGCACGTCGTGCGTTCCCTCGTACGTGTACACGCTTTCGAGGTTGGCCATGTGCCGCATGCTCGCGTACTCGGCCAGAATCCCGTTCCCGCCCAACAACCGGCGCGCCTCACGCGCGACGTCGGTCGCGATCGACACGTTGTTGCGCTTGGCGAGCGAGACCATCGTCGGGGTGAACGTCCCGGCGTCCTTGCAACGGCCGAGGTGCAGCGCGAGCAGCTGCCCCTTGGTGATCTCGGTGAGCATGTCCGCGAGCCGGACCTGCTGGATCTGGAACCCGCCGATCGGCCGGTCGAACATCACCCGCGTCTTCGCGTACGACGTGGCCTCTTCGAAGCACGCGATCGCCGCGCCTAACGCGCCCCACGAGATCCCGTAGCGCGCCTGCGTGAGGCACATGAGCGGCGACTTGAGGCCACCGGACCCGGGCAGGATCGCGTCCGCTGGCAGGTGCACGTCCTCGAACGTCAGCTCGCTCGTGTCCGACGCCCGGAGCGACAGCTTGCCCTTCTGGTTGCGCGCGCGGAACCCCGGCGCGTCCGTCGGGACGAGGAAGCCGCGGATCGTCTTGTCGTCGCCGACCGCGGTCTCGCCGTGGCGCACCGTCTTGGCCCACACCACCGCGACCTGCGCCGTCGATCCGTTCGTGATCCACATCTTGGCGCCGTTCAGCACGAACGATCCGTCCGCCTGCTCGCGCGCGACGGTGATCATCCCCGACGGGTTCGACCCGTAGTCCGGCTCCGTCAGCCCGAAGCACCCGATCGCGTCGCCCGTGGCCATGCGCGGCAGCCACGCGCGCCGCTGCGCCTCCGAGCCGAACGCGTAGATCGGGTACATCACGAGCGCGCCCTGCACCGAGGCGAACGACCGGATCCCCGAATCGCCGCGCTCGAGCTCCTGCATGATGAGCCCGTACTGCACGTTGTTGAGCCCCGCGCAGCCGTACTCCTCCGGCAGGTTCGCCCCGAACACGCCGAGCTCGCCCATCTTCGCGATCAGGTGCCGCGGAAACGTCCCCTCGACGTAGTGCGTGCCGATGATCGGGAGCACCTCCTCGTCGACGAACCGGCGCACCGAGTCGCGCACCGCGCGCTCTTCCTCGGTCAGCGCGGCGTCGATGTTGAACAGATCGCCGGCCGTCGGGCGGTGCTCCGGCGAGGCGAGGTACGCGTCGATCTCCGCCTCGGGCGTGGCGACGGGGGCGGGGGCGAACGACGTGCGCTCGGGGGCGATCTCGGTGGCCATCGGATGCAGGGGTCGGAAGACGGGCGGAATCTAGTCCTCGCGCGCTGCGCGCAGCCCGATCGTCTGCGCCGGCGGCCGCCCGTACGACGGGCCGACCGGGAGCTGCGGGGCCGTCGCCGCGAGGTCCCGTGTCCCGGCGCGCGGCCGCCGCGGCACCATGTGCCGCCGCGCGCTCGCCGTGATCCCGACCTCGCGCGCCTTCGACCGGAACGTCGCGCCGTGGTCCACCGGGTGCCCCGCCTCGTCCTGCCACTGGTGCACCATCTCGTGCAGCAACGTGTGGAGCGCCTCTTCCCAGCCGTGCCGACGGATGTGCGCCGCGCCGATCACGATCTCGGCCGGATCGCCCGTCGGCGCCGCCGCCGTGTAGTGCCCGAGCCGCGTGCGCATGCGCGCCGACAGCCGGATCGGGACGGCCTTGAGCCGCCCACCGAAGTACACCCGGTTGTAGTGCGCGTGGAAGCGCCGCAGCTGCGCGACGGCGGGCTCGTCCTCCGGCCGGGCGCGCTCGCGCCGTCGCGGCGCCGAGCCCGCGGGGCGCACGATCTGGTAGGCGAGGATCGCCTCGCGCGCGTTCCGCCGGTCGGCGCGCGTGCGCCCGCACACGAAGCCGACCACCGCGCGCAGCACGTCGGGCGGCGCGTCGCGATAGCCCTCGTGCACGCGCAGCTCGCCACCGCTGAAGCTGACCATCACCGTGCGATTGCGCGTGAAGCGCAGCCGGTCGATTCCGCGCAGCCCGAGCCGGCGCAGCGCCGCGAGCAGCGCGTCCGCCTCGGCGGCCGTCGGGCGCGCCGGCGGCACCGGCGGCGGCGCGGGCCGTGCCGCGGGCCGTCCGCCCCCCGTCAGCGCGAGCTCGAATTGCGGTGCTCCGCGCGGCGTCGCGCGCGGGGCTGTCTTTCGCTTGTTCGTCCCCACCATCGTCCCCACCATCCGCCCCCACCACGTACGTTCTGCGTTCACCGCCGTCACCGGACGAAGGACCGCGTCGGCCCCGGCACGAAATCCCGCTCGGCGCTCGACCAGACGAGCGTCGTCACGTCGATCGCCCCGGGGCGAAGCGTGAGCACGTTGGCCGACGACGGACGTCCCCCGCGCGACCGATTGCTCACCGTCCCCGCCGTCGACACGATCGTTCCCTTCTTCGTCGTCTCGACCTCGTGCACCGCCTCCTGGTGGTCGTGCCCGCACAGCACCAGGTCGGTGCCGATCTCGGCGAACGCGCCGAGCACGCGCCGGGTGTGCTTGAGGCCGTGGCGCTGCGACAGCTCGCCCATGACCGGGTTGTGGTGCATCACGATCACCCGCCAGTCGCCCGGCGGCGCGGCGGCGAACTCCGCGCCCGCCCGCTCCACCTGGGACTTTCGCAGGTGACCGATGATCGAGATGTCGCGCACGTTCCACGTCAGCGTCTGCGGCAGCACTCCTTGCGCCGTGTTCAGCCCGACGAAGACGGCGCCGGGGGCCGCGGGCGCGCCGGGCACGCGCAGCACCGGCTCGAGATCCTCGGCGATATAGGCGCGGTAGTTCGCGTATACGCCCGCATCGTCGCCGATGCCTAACGGCGCCTTCCACCAGAGCACGTCGTGGTTCCCCGGCACGACGATCGTCCGGCTCACCCGCCCCGCGTCGCGCAGGAACACCGCGGCCCGCTGGAACTCGCCCGAGCGCGCGCGCTGGGTGAGGTCGCCCGAGACGGCGACCACGTCGAAGCGCTCACGCTCGACGAGGCGCTCGATCGCCTCGACCTGCGCGGGCACGGCCGGGCGGCCGAAGTGCAGGTCGGAGACGTGGAAGACGCGAAGCGACACCGGGGAATGCCTGACGAGGCGCGCCGGACGGGCGCGGTCAGCCGCGCACTCGCGCGACCAGTTCGTCCGTGAACGCGTCCGTGCCCGCCGTGCCACCCAGGTCGCGCGTGAGCGCCTTCCCCTCGCGCACCTGCTGCTCGAAGCAGTTGCGGATCCGATCGCCGCGCTCGTGCTGCCCGAGGTGGTCGAGCATCATCGCGGCCGCGAGAATGAGCGCACCCGGGTTCGCGATGTTCTTCCCCGCGATGTCGGGCGCGGTGCCATGTACCGCCTCGAAGATGGCCGCACCCTCGCCGATGTTCGCCCCCGGCGCGAGGCCGAGGCCGCCCACCAGCCCGGAGATCTCGTCGGACAGGATGTCGCCGAACATGTTGGTCGTCACGATCACGTCGAACTGCTCGGGCGCGATCACCAGCTTCATCGCCATCGCATCGACGATCTGCGTGTCGAACTCGATCCGCCCCTGGTACTCGCGCGCCACCTCGCGCCCCACGTCGAGGAACAGGCCCTGCGAGAACTTGAGGATGTTGGCCTTGTGCACGAGCGTGACCTTCTTGCGCCCATGCGCCAGCGCGTACTCGAACGCGTAGCGCACGATGCGCTCCGACCCTCCGCGCGTGATCACGAGAATCGACTCGGCCGCCGCCTTCGGGTCGTTGCCGATCTTGATGTAGTGCTCGACCCCGATGTAGAGCCCTTCGGTGTTCTCGCGCACGAGCACGATGTCGACCTTGTCGAACCGGCCGCCGCGCAGGATCACGTGCGCCGGTCGCACGTTGGCGTAGAGGTCGAAGGTCTTGCGCAGCGCGACATTGATCGAGCGGAAGCCCTCGCCGACCGGCGTCTCGAGCGGACCCTTGAGCGCGATCCGCGTCTTGCGGATCGAGTCGAGCGTGACGTCGGGGATCGGGTCGTGGTAGCGCGAGACCCCCGCCTGACCGGCGACCTGGACGTCGTACGTGAGGTCGGCCCCCGCAGCCTCGAGGACGCGGACCGTCGCGTCGGCGATGCTCGGGCCGATGCCGTCGCCGGGAATGAGCGTGACGAGCGTGGGCATGGGACGCGGCTCCTGAGAGGCCTCAGCGCGAGGCGGGGGGGCGGCCCCGGTCGCGAGGCGGGCCGGGGGGAGGCGGAAGGTAATCCGCCGTCCGGACCCCCTTCCAGCACTTGACGCGGAACGTGTGCGGCGCAAGCGCCGCCGGCCGGTCCTCGGCGTAAGTTCGGCCATGCCCCGCCCTGCCCGGCCGGTCCTCCGCGCCCTTCCCTGGTTCGCCGTGGCCCTGCTCGGCGCCGCCGCGTTCGCCACCGTCGCCCTCTCCCGCGGCGAGCCCGTCAATGCCGCGTGGCTCGTCACCGCGGCGGTCTGCACCTACCTCGTCGCTTACCGCTTCTACGGGCGCGCGATCGCCCGCGGCCTGTTCGCCCTTGACCCCACCCGTCCGACGCCGGCCCACCGCCTCGCCGACGGGCGCGACTTCGTCCCGACCAATCGGTGGGTCGTCTTCGGCCACCACTTCGCCGCGATCGCCGGCCCGGGCCCGCTCGTCGGCCCGACGCTCGCCGCACAGTTCGGCTATCTCCCCGGCGCGCTCTGGCTCATCGTCGGCGTCGTGCTCGCTGGCGCGGTACAGGATTTCGTCATCCTCTGCGCCTCGCTGCGGCGCGACGGCGCGTCGTTAGGCCAGATGGCGCGCGACGAGATCGGCCCGACCGCGGGGCTCGTCGCGCAGCTCGCCGTGCTCGGCATCATGGTCGTGCTGATCTCGGTGATCGCGCTCGTCGTCGTCAACGCGCTCGCCGAGTCGCCGTGGGGCACGGTGACGGTCGCGCTGACGATCCCGATCGCGCTCGCGATGGGGGGCTACCTGCGCTGGGCGCGCCCGGGACGCGTGCTCGAGGCGACGGCGATGGGGCTCGCGTTGCTCGCCGGCGCGCTCTGGGCGGGACGCGCGGTCGCCGGCGATGCCGCGCTCGCCCCGCTCTTCACGCTCTCCAAGCCCGCGCTCGCCTACATCCTCATGGGCTACGGCTTCGCGGCGAGTGTACTCCCGGTGTGGCTGCTGCTCGCCCCGCGCGACTACCTGAGCGCTTTCGTCAAGATCGGCGTCGTCGTCTCGCTCGCGCTCGGGATCGTCGTCGCCCACCCGCCGCTCGCGATGCCGGCGGTGACCCGCTTCGTCGACGGGACGGGGCCCGTGTTCGCGGGCAAGGTATTCCCCTTCGTCTTCATCACGATCGCCTGCGGCGCGATCTCGGGCTTTCACGCGCTCATCGCGAGCGGGACCACCCCCAAGCTCCTCGACCGCGAGACCGACGCCCCGCTCGTCGGCTACGGCGCGATGCTCACGGAGTCGCTCGTCGCCGTCATGGCGCTCGTCGGGGCCTGCGTACTCACGCCCGGCGTCTACTTCGCGATCAACGCTCCGGCGGGCGTGCTCGGCACGACGGCGGCGAGCGCGGCGGCGAAAATCGCGACCTGGGGCTTCGCGGTCAGCCCCGCCGACCTCGACGCGCTCGCGCGTCAGGTCGGCGAACACACTCTGCTCTCGCGCACCGGCGGCGCGCCGTCGCTCGCCGTCGGCATGGCCCACCTCTTCAGCGGAGTCCTCGGCGGCCCGACGGCGATGGCGCTTTGGTACCACTTCGCGATCATGTTCGAGGCGCTGTTCATCCTCACCACGCTCGATGCGGGCACGAGAGTCGGGCGCTTCATGCTGCAGGACCTCGCGAAGCACGTCTGGGCTCCGATGGGGAGGGTGTCCTGGACGCCGGGCGCGGTCCTCGCGAGCGCGCTCTTCGTCGCCGCCTGGGGCCACTTCCTCATTCAGGGGGTCACCGACCCGCTCGGAGGGATCAACTCGCTGTGGCCGCTCTTCGGCATCGCGAACCAGTTGCTCGCGGCCGTCGCCCTCTGCGTCGGCACGACGGTCATCGCGCGCATGGGCAAGTCCCGCTGGATGGCCGCGACGCTCGCCCCGCTCACCTGGCTACTCGTCGTGACGTTCACGACGGGGCTGACGAAGCTCTTCTCCCCCGACCCGAAGCTCGGGTTCCTCTCGCACGCCAGCGCGTTAGGCGACGCGCTCGCGTCGGGCGGACCGCTGCCTGCGGGCATTGCCTCGGCGGCGGTCGCCCGGAGGATGATCGGCAACGACTACCTCGATGCGGGGGTCGCGGGGTTCTTTCTCGCTGCAGTGCTGGTCGTGCTCGCGGCGTCGCTGAAGGGGTGGGTCCTCGGGCTCGTGC
>DASWUT010000235.1:0-2131 GCA_036401455.1 Gemmatirosa sp.
GGCCGGCACGTGGCGGGTGCGTCCCGACTCGCTCGACGCCACCGTGCGTACCGGGGTCGCTGGCTCGCCGTTCTACGTCGTGCTGTACGCGACCGCGGTGGCCGATGGCCGCCGCGCCGTCGCGGCCACCGTCCTGCACGCCGAGCCGCCCGCGGACGTGCTCGCCCATGCGCTCGACGCCGCCGTGCTGCGCGAGAGCGGGCTTCGCGGACTCGACGTGCGCGTGCCGGGTCCGACGGCGACCGGCGCGGGGTGGTGGACGATGACCGTGCCGGGGTCGTCCGCGCGCCTCGCGCTCCGCGCGGTCCCGCCGGACCCTGCCGCGGTGCGTGCGCAGTTACTCGACGACGCGCGCCGCGTCGCCGCGCCCGGCGTGACGCTGATGACGATCCTCGCCGCGGCCGCGCTGTGGCAGCTCGGCGCGCGGACCCGAATGGCGCGCGCATCGGCGTCGGCCGCGGGGCTGTTGCTTCCCCTCGTGGTGCTCGCCCTCACCCCGCTCGGCGCGCTCTCCAACGCGACCCGGTTCTTCGACCCGGCCGTGTACTTCTCGCCGCTCGGCGGCGCCCTGACGTCCACGGTCGGCGCGCTCGCGGCAACCGGCGCGATCGCCGTGCTCGCCGTCGCGACCGCGTGGCGGGGGGCCGAAGCCGCCGGCGCGGAGCGGTGGCGCGGAACGCTCCGCGCCTACGGCGGCGGGATCGCCGGGCTCGTCGTGATCGTCGTCGGCGCCCGGGTCGTCCGCGAACTCGCGCGTGGCATCAGCCCGCCCCCGGGCGGTGCGACGGCTGTCCTGTTCATCGCCTGGCAGGGCGCGTTCTGTCTCGTCATCGCGGCGCTCCTGCTCTGGACCGTGTCGCTCGTGCGGCCGCTGCGTGAGCGGCTGTCACCGATGAACTCGGGACGGACCGCGTCGATCCTCGCGGTGGCGGGCCCGCTGCTCGCGGCGGTCCTGGCCGTCATCGGCACGACCCAGTGGACCCCGCCGGACGGATGGCCCGACTGGTACCCCGTACTCTGGCTGCTCCCCGGGCTCGCCGTCCTGCTCACCCGCGCCGAGCGCGCGGTGGTCGTGGCCGCGATCGCCGTCGCGGGCCTCGGGGCGAGCACGCTGGTCTGGGGCGCGACGATGGAGCGGCAGGTCGCGCTCGCGGAACGCGACGTGCGCGCCCTCGCCGTGCCCGACCTCGACGCGATGACGCTGCTCGGACGGTTCGGGCGCACGCTCGCGAACGACGCGGCGCCCGTGCGGGATGCGACGGGCGCCGCGCTCCTGCAGCGGTACGCGGCGTCACCGCTCGCCGCCGCCGGCTACCCGGTGACGCTCGGGCGGTGGGACACGGCCACGGTCGGCGATCCATCGCCCGTCGAACACGTCGGTTTCGTGCTCTGGGGTGTCGACACGGCGGCCGTCGTCGACGCGATCCGCGCGGCGGCCGTGACGCACGCGCCGGTGACACGCGCGATCGCCGCCGATCCCGGCGCGGCGACCCTTCTCGCGGTGCCGCAGCGCGATGGCCGCGTGGCGACGGTGACGCTGTTCCCTCGCGCGCAGTTCATCGCGATCGATCCGCTCGACGTTCTGCTCGGCAACCCTGGCGCGCGCGGCGACGAGCCGCCGTACCTCCTGTCGCTGCTGCGGCAGGGGAAGCGGGGTGCGACGTCGACGCCGGCATCGCGCGCCGGCGCCGCCCCGCCGGCTGTCGCACCGGCGATGCGGTGGACGCGGACCGAGGGCATCGCGCACGCCGATGCCGACGTGCTCCTCCCCGACGGGCCCGCGTCCGCGCACGTCGAGGTCATGCTCGGCTCGATTGGTGTGCTCGCCGAGCGTGCCGCGCTGCTCGTCTTCGGCAACCTGCTCGTGATCGGCGTGCTCTGGTGGCTGCCGTCCCTCGACGCGGCCCGCTGGCCGCGGCCGGAGCGCGGCTGGCGATACTGGACGCGGAGCTATCGCGTCCGGCTGACCGCCGCCCTGTTCGGCTTCTTCGCGGTCCCGACGCTCGCCTTCGCGGCGTGGACGTTCGCCCAGATGCAGGCCGGCGATCGCGAGGCGCGTGCACTGCAAGTGCGCGAGACATTGCGCGCGGCGATGGCCGATGGCGCGCTCGGAGCCGGCATGAACGCGCTT
>DASWUT010000236.1:0-7279 GCA_036401455.1 Gemmatirosa sp.
CCGTGCACGCTCCGGAGACAGGTCGTTCGCCATGCTGTCGCCGAAATGCAGACTCAAGGCCGCGACCGCTTGGCCGGCGTGGGACCGGCGCCACGCCGCGCAACCACCGTGCGGTGCCGCGATCAGGCGCCGTCGTCGAGCCGTTCGCGCAGGCGTGCGAGGTCGTCCCCGATCCGTGCCCGCTCGGCGTCGCTGAGGCCGAGCGCGTCACCCTTCGCGAGCTGCCGGGCGACCTCGTCGTGCGCTTCGCGGGCGCGCCCCCAGCGGCGCGCCCGCACGTCGTCGTCGTGGCTGGCCCTCGCGGTGTCGAGCATCGTGTTTCCAACATCGAGCTCCGTCTGCAGGAAGTGCAGGCGGGTCGCGTGAATCTCGGCCTGCAGTTGCTGCGGATCCGTCGGCGGGTGTGTCATGCGCACGGTGCGAGGGAACGAACGGCGGCAGTCAGACCGCCTCGCGTCACGCAGTATCAGGACCGTTGGTGCGCCCGGCGCGCCGCGCTGGCGTGCGATACCGGTCGCACGAAGGTCATCCGTAACTTGCGCACTCGCCACCCGTCCCTTCGACGATGCCCCGCGTTTCGCTTCCCGCCCACACCGCCGCCGACTGGCGCGCCCTGCTCACGCACCCCGAGCGTCACTGGCGCGCCGGGCGCTCCGCGCACGCGCTCGCCCACGCATGGCAGCGCGCGGCCGACGACGCGCCCGGGGGCATGCCGCCAGAGGTGCGCGCGGTTCTCGCCGGACATCCGACGCTCGCCGACGCGACGGCGCTGCTGGTGATCCCGGCACACGAGACGCCCCTTCCGGGTGCGGGCGCCGGCTCCCACACGGACGCGCTCGTCCTCGCGCGTGGGGCCGACGGACTCGCCGTGATCGCGGTCGAGGGTACGGCGGGCGAGCCGTTCGGCCCGACGGTCGGCGAGTGGCGGGTCGACGCATCGCCAGGCAAGGAGGCACGGCTCGCGTACCTGCGGGGCGTGCTCGGCCTGCACGCGGTGCCCGACGGCATCCGCTACCAGCTCGTGCACCGTACAGCCGCCGCGCTGCTCGAGGCCGATGCGTACGCGGCGCGGCACGCGGTCGTGCTCGTGCACGCGTTCGAGCGGGCCGCGAAGCCCGCCGCGGCGGCCGCGCCGCCGGTGGCGCGGCCGGCCGCACCGCCTGCGGGGTTCGCCGACTACGCCGCGTTCGTGCGGCTGTTCGGCGCAGACGCGCGCGTCGGCGCGCTCGCGACGGTCGAGCGTGCGGACGGGCGGTTGTTGCACTTCGGGTGGGCGCAGGGAACGCCCGCGCCCGCCGACCCGCCGACCGCCGACGAGACGCTGTGCGACCAGCTCGGCGCCATCCTCGGCGGCGCGGTCATGAGCGACGTTTCGGCCCTCCTCACGTACGGCGACCCGGTCGAGGTCCTGGTGCGTGCCGACCCGCACGCGGTGCACGTGGAGGTGCCCGTGGTCGAGTGGCGCGGACACGCGCCGGTGCTCACGGGCGAGCGCCGGGCGAGCTTCCCCCGCGAGGCGGTGACGCGCTTCGGCGGCGAGGCGCCGTTCATCGAAGCCGTGCTCGCCGCGCGCGCGGAGCGCGTCGCGCGCTTTCGCACGTGCGCCGAGTGCGGCGAGCGGAACCCGCCGGAGTGGCTGCACAGCGCGACGCTGTGCAGCCGCTGCGCGACGGCGCGGCGCGGCGTCGTGTACTGAGCCGCCCGTCGTCGCGTGCCCGGCGGTCGCGCGTCAGGCCGCGTTCGCCGTGGCCTTCGGGTTGACGACCTGCTCGGCGAGCTGCGTCATGTCCTGGTCCTGCTGCTTCCGCTCGTCGAGCGTCTGCTGGAGGAGCTGCGCCGCCTCGTCGTTGCCTAACGCCTCGGCGTACGCGCGCAACGTGCCGTAGGCCGCCATGTGGTAGTGCAGGGCGATCTGCCCCGACGCGATGATCCCGGCGTCGCGCGCGTCGGGGTCCTGCGTCTCGTTCATGATCTTGTTGCCGACGGCGAGGATTCCCTTCGCGATCTCGTTGGGCTCGCCCTTCGGCGTGCTGCCCGCCTGCTGGATCGCCTGCTCCAGCCGCTGCAGCTGCTGCTGGCCCCGGTCGGTGCGCTCCTGCAGCTTTTGCTTGAGCTCGGGGTGCGTCACCCGCGCGGCGATGGCGGGCGCGGCGTTGATGCCCTGCTGCTCCGCGTCGTACACCGCCTGCAAGCCCTGCACGAAGAGTTCCTGAAGTCCGTTGATCGCCATGGTCCCGTTCCTCCCGGTGTGAGTGCGGGCGCCCTCGCCCGCGGGCCGGCGGGGACGGCAGATTCGGTGCCCATGCCGACCGCGCGGCCGGGCAATCGTGTCGACGGTCGCGTACCGGTCGTGCGACGCACGGCCGGCGCGGCGAGCTCTGCCTGCGGTTGGGCCTAACGCGCCACGCCTGACGCCCACCGCGCGAACAGCCCGGCCGCGCGCGGAGCGAGCGCGGCGAGCCGCACCGGCGCCTCACGCCGCATCGCACCGACGTCCCACCCCGCGGCCGCGGCCCCATCGCCGAACTCGGCCAGCATCGTCTCGACCAGCGGGGCGTCGATCTCGGGGTGGAAGAGCACGCCGTACGCGCTCGCGCCGCCCGCGCCGCGTGCGGCGAACGCCTGGTACGCCGTCCGCTCCGAGCGTGCGAGGTGTACCGCGCCGTCGGGCAGGTCGAACACGTCGCCGTGCTGGTGGAAGGGCACGAACGGCTCGCCGTCGTCGGCGAGCGGGCCGATCACCGGGTCCGCACGCCCGGCCGCGGTGAGCGCGACCGGCAGCCACCCCATCTCGACCGACCCGGCCGGCCGCACCACGGCGCCTAACGCGTGCGCGAGCAGCTGCGCGCCGAGGCACACGCCGAGGACCGGTACGCCCCTCCCGAGGGCGCGCTCGACCAGGCGCAGTTCGTCGGTCAGGAAGGGATGCGCGTCCTGCTCGTACACCGCCTGCGGGCCGCCGAGCAGGACGAGACCGCCGAGCCCGTCGAGGGCACGCGGCACGGGCTCGCCCGCGTAGGCGTGCAGCACGCGCGCGCCGACGCCGGCCGCCGCGAGTGCCGGGAGAAGGGTGCCCGGCGGTTCGTTGGCGACCTGCTGAACGATGAGAACCTGATTTGTTTCGGCCATGCCTCTTCGCCTCCACTTTCTGCGCCACGGCCAGACGGCCGGTAGTCGCGACAACGTGTTCTGCGGCCGCGGCCTCGACATCGACCTCACGCCCGACGGCGTCGCGATGGCACGGTCGTTCGCCGAGTTCTACCGTGACATGCGCTGGCGCGCGATCTACGCGAGCCCGCTGCGCCGCGCGCTCGCCACCGCGCAGCCCGCGGCCGAGCTGGCCGGGTTCTCCGTGCGCCCGCTCGACGGGCTCGCCGAGATCGACTACGGTCAGTGGGACGGGCGCGCGGCCGACGATGTCGACCACGCGTTCCACGACGACTACGTGCGCTGGACGGCCGACCCGGCGTGGAACGCGCCGACGGGCGGCGAGACCGCGGTCGCCCTCGCGCGCCGCGTGCTCGGCGCGGTCGAGACGATCGTCGCGGAGCAGGGGGGCAGCGAGGACGGTAGCCATGAGGCCGAGGGCGACGTGCTCGTCGTGTCGCACAAGGCGGCCATCCGCGTCGCGCTCTGTGGACTGTTAGGCGTCGACGTGGGCCGATTCCGCTTTCGCTTCGCGTGCCCGACGGCGTCGGTCAGTGTGATCGAGTTCGGGCGGCACGGGCCGATGGCCGACGCGGTGGCCGATCGGGCGCACCTGGATGCGCGCCTGCGGACGTGGAAGGGAACGTGAGGCGGGGTCGAAGGAGCGCCGCACGTCCGAGCTGCCCGCCTAATCGCGCGGCGTCAGCTTCGCCCGCCGCAACGACACCGTGAACGTCGACCCGGTCCCCTCCCAACTCCGCACGCGCAGATCCCCGCCCATCCCCCGCGCCAGGTCGCGCGAGATCGCGAGCCCGAGCCCCGTTCCTTCATAGGGCCGTGTCAGCCCTTCCCGCACCTGCACGAACGGGTCGAAGATCGCGTCCTGCCGCTCGCGCGGGATGCCGATGCCGTCATCGCGCACCGACAGGTAGGCCACTTCGGGGTCGGCCGCCTCGCCCTCACGGCCGGTGAGCGCGACCTCGATGCGGCCGCCGGGCGGCGTGAACTTCACCGCGTTGGACAGCAGGTTGAGCAGGATCTGCCCGAGCTTCTCGCGGTCGGCGAGCACCGAGAGCACGTCCTCGCCGCGGTCCTCCGGGAGCGACACGTGCAGCGCGTGTCCCTTGGCCCGGACCTGCGGCTCGATCATCGGGATGATGTCGCGCAGCACGTCGACGACGCGCGTCGGCGCCACGTGGTACTCGACGCGTCCGGCCTCCAGCTTCGAGAAGTTGAGCACGTCGTTGATCAACGCGAGCAGGTGCTGCTGCGCGCGCGCGACGCGATCGAGCGCGGTGCGTTGTTCCGCGGTGACGGGCCCGTGGAGCCCCATCTCGAGCAGCTGCACGTGCCCCTGGATGGCGTTGAGCGGCGTGCGCAGCTCGTGACTCATGTTGGCGAGGAAGCGGGTCTTCGCCACGCTCGCCTCGAGCGCTTCCGCGCGCTGCCGCTCGGCCTCCGCGCGCGCGGCCTCGGCGTCCTGGCGTGCGCGCACCTCTTCCGTCGTCTCGGCTGCGACGGTGATCACGCCGGTCACCGTCCCGTCGCTCTCGACGAGCGGCTGGCTCGAGATGTCGAAGTAGCCACGCTCGAGCACGCCATCGCCGCGCCGGTCGTAGTGGATCTCCAGCCCACGCCCGACGAACGGCGTTCCGGTGCGGTAGACGCCGTCGAGCATCGTTAGCGCGCCCTGCTGCACGATCTCCGGGAACGCCGTGTCGTGGTCGTGCCCGATCACGTCGCGGCCACCGACGAGGCGTCGGTAGAGCGGGTTGACGAGCGCGAACGTGTGCATCGGCCCGCGCTGCACGGCAATCGCGACCGGCGCCTGCTCGAGCACGCGCCAGAGCAGGTCGCGCGCGCTGCGCGCCTCCTCGGCGAGGCGGGCGTGCTCGACCTCGGCCTCCTTGGCCGCGGTCACGTCCTCGCACAGGATGAGTGCGCCCGGGCGCCCGTCGGCCATGCGGACGGCACGTGCCGTCTCACGGACCCAGAGCACCGAGCCGTCACGGCGCACCTTGCGCAGCTCCCACGACCGTGGTGCGCCCCCGGCAGCCAGCGTCTCGGCCACGCGCGTGGCGGCCGGCTCGCGGTCCTCCGGATGAAACAGTGTGCTCACCGGCTGGCCGATGAGATCGGCGACGGTGTAGCCGAGCGACTCTGCGCCGAAGCGGTTCACCTCCAGCACGCTCCCGTCCTCGCCGACGGTGAAGAGCATCGCCGGCGCCTCGTCGAACACCGCGCGCAGCCGCTGCTCGCCCGCGTGGCGCGCCACCTCGGCTTCCGCCGCGTGCGCGAGGTCGGCGAGGGTCATCAGATGCTGCTCGGTCCAGATGCGCGGTACGAAGTCGACGACGCACACCGTGCCGATCACGTACCGCTCGCCGGGCGCGGTGGTGTGCGCCGCGCTCCGCACCGGAACCGACGCGTACGCGACGAGCCCCGACTCGCGCGTCGCCCGGTTGTCGCGCCAGCGCTCGTCGACGCGCGCGTCCGCCACGACGAGCGGCGTCCCGGTCACGACCACGTGCTGGCAGAACGAGGAGTCGAGCCCGACGGGCGTCGTCCAGTCGGGCTCTGCCCCTGGCCGCGCGTTCGTGGCCGTGGCACGTGGGATCGCACACGCCGCGACGGGAACCTGCTGGTCAATCGTCAGCAGATTGATCTGCGCCACGGGCGCGTCGAGCGAACGGGCCGCCAACCGGGCGACGCGTTCGAGCCCGGCCACCGGTGCGTTCCCGAGCAGCCCCGTCGCGCGGACGGCGGAGAGGCGACCCGGGTGGGTCAGCGGAACGGTTGGGCTCGTGACGCTCACGCGCAGGTCACGTGCATGTCACGTGCGCACGCTCGCCACCGCCCACGGCTGACCGCCCAAGTTGGTGCGCTCGAACGACTTCGGCCGAGGCGCGCGAGCTTCGATGCACGATCGGCTGTATGACGGAAAGTGACGCAGATGATGCAAGCCAGCTCAGGTGCTGCGGTACACACGGCGGCGGCGCGACGTCGCGCGACGGCTTCTGGAGCGTAGCGGCCTGCACCGCAATCCGGGAAGTCGGTCGCGGCTGTCGGCCCCGATCGGAACCCTGCGCGCGACTCACGCGACCGTTGCCGCGAGCTCCCGTCCGACCACGCGCCCAGAAAACAGGCAGCCGCCGAGGAACGTGCCCTCGAGCGAGCGGTAGCCGTGCATCCCGCCGCCGCCGAACCCTGCGGCCTCGCTGGCTGCGTACAGCCCCGGGATCGGCGCGCCGCCCTGCCCGAGCGCCTGCCCGCGCAGGTCCGTCTCGATCCCGCCGAGCGTCTTGCGCGTGAGCACGTGCATGCGCACGGCGATGAGCGGCCCGTGCGCGGGATCGAGCAGCCGGTGCGGCCGGGCAGTACGGATGAGCCGGTCGCCCACGTAGGCGCGCGCGCCGCGAATCGCGGTGAGTTGCAGGTCCTTGGTGAACGGGTTCGCGAGCTCGCGGTCGCGCGCGACGACCTCGCGCTCCACGGCCGCGGCGTCCAGGCGCGGCGCGCCGGGCGTGGATGCGGCGAGCGCGTTCATCCCCTCGACCAACTCGGCGAGCGTGCGGCGGACGACGAAGTCGGCGCCGTGCCGCTTGAATGCCTCGACCGGGCCCGGCGCCTCGACGCCGTACGCGCGGCGCGCAACCTGCCGCCACGACCGGCCGGTGAGGTCCGGGTTCTGCTCGGAGCCCGAGAGCGCGAACTCCTTGCGGATGATTGACTGCGTGAGCACGAACCACGAGTAGTCGTGCCCCGTGCGGCGGAGGTGGGCGAGCGTGCCTAACGTGTCGAAGCCAGGGAACAGCGGCACCGGCAGTCGGCATCCCGCGGCGTCGAGCCAGAGCGACGACGGGCCGGGGAGGACACGGATGCCGTGGTTGGGCCAGATCGGGTCCCAGTTCTCGAGCCCCTCGACGTAGTGCCACATGCGGTCGGCGTTCACGACGCGCGCGCCGGCCGCCTCGGTGATGCCGAGCATCCGCCCATCCACGTGCGCGGGCACGCCGGCGACCATGCGGGTCGGAGGCAGGCCCAGCCGCTCGGGCCAGTTGCGGCGCACCAGGGCGTGGTCGCCGCCGATCCCGCCCGAGGCGACGACGACGGCCTGCGCGCGGAGGACGAA
>DASWUT010000237.1:0-5027 GCA_036401455.1 Gemmatirosa sp.
GTCGGCTCGTCGAGGATCAGCAGGCGCGCACCGCGGTAGAGCACCTTGAGGATCTCGACCCGTTGCGCCTCGCCGACGCTCAGCTCCGCGACCGGCCGCCCCGCGGGCACGGCGAGCCCCGTGCGTTCGGCCAGCGCCGACACCTCACGCTCCGCGCGCGCGCGGTCGAGGGCGAGCGCGCCCGGGCCGCCGAGGACACCACGCGTCAGCTCCCGTCCGAGCACCACGTTCTCCGCCACCGTCAGCGGCGGGACGAGCATGAAGTGCTGGTGCACCATCCCGACGCCGCTCGCGATCGCCTCCGCCGTCGTCCAACCGGTGACGTCGCGCAGCGCGCCCGCGTCGTCGGCCACCGCGATCGTTCCCGCATCGGGCGCATAGAGCCCGGCGAGGACGCGCATCAGCGTGCTCTTGCCGGCGCCGTTCTCGCCGACGAGCGCGTGGATCTCGCCGCGCGCGGCCTCGAGCGACGCGTCGTGGTTGGCGACGACGGGGCCGAACGCCTTCGCGACGCCGCGCATCACCACCCCGGGCGCGGTCATCGCTCCGTCGGGACGACGATCTGCCCGGCGATGATCGAGTCGCGCAGTCCGGCGAGCCGCGCCCGCGCGGCCGGCGTGATGAGGCGCGCGTTCTCGGCGTCGTCGACGATCCGCACGCCCCCCTCTTTCAGCCCGAACTGCCGCACGCCGCCGCGGAAGTCGCCGTCGTGCACGCTCTGGATCGCGTCGAACACGGCCGCGTCGACGCCCTTGAGCATCGACGTCAGCACGTGCCCCGGCGCCTCCTGATACTGGTCCGCGTCGACGCCGATCGCGAGCTGGCCCGTCTGCCGCGCCGCCTCGAACACGCCGAGCCCCGTCGAACCCGAGGCGTGAAAGATCACCTTCACGCCAGCCCCGTACTGCGACAGCGCGAGCTCCTTGCCGCGTCCCGGGTTGCGGAACGCCTCGGGCGTGACGCCGGCGTACTGCGCGACGACCTGGCACGTGGGGCACACGTGCAGCACCCCGGCGCGGTAGCCGGCCTCGAACTTGTGGATGAGCGGGATGTCCATCCCGCCCACGAAGCCGACCTTCTTCGAGCCGCCGACGAGCGCGGCGAGCGCACCGGCGAGAAACGCGCCCTGCTCCTCGCGAAACTTGAGCGCCTCGAGGTTGGGCGGCGGCGGGATGGGGTGGCCCGCGTTGTCGGTCGCGATGGAATAGTCGACGCCCGCGAAGTGCGTGCGCGGATACTCCTTCGCCAGTTGTGTCAGGTCGTCGGTGAAGATGAACCCCACGCCGACGACGAGGTCCATCCCCTCGGCCGCGAGCAGCCGCAGGCCGGCCTCGCGGTCGGAACCCTCGCCGGGCTCGATGTAGCGGATGCGCGCGCCTAACGCACGCGCCGCGCGCGTGGCCCCGAGGTAGGCGCCGTCGTTGAACGACTTGTCGCCGCGCCCGCCGACGTCGAAGACGACGCCGACATTGAGGCCCCGGCCCGCCGGCGGCTCGGCCGCGCCGCCCGGGCGCACGAACAGAAACGCGAGGTGCGCGACGAGCAGCGCGCCGACGAGGAGGAGCAGCTTGCGCATGGGGGCGCGTGGCGCCGGACGCACGAAGGGGGAGGGTGGCCGGAGCCGCCCTCCCCCCGGTGCATGGTCAGCTGGCGAGCTTGTAGCGGAACCCCGCGATCCCGCTCTTTGCCGACTCGACGCGTGCGGCCTTGGTGTCGCCGATGGCGAGCGGCCCGACGGTCACGTTCTGCGTGTCGACGACCGCGCCCGACCGATCGAGGAACTCGAAGGCGAGCGTGTAGGTCTTCGGGGTCGTCGAGGCCGCGGTCGCGGCGGCCGGCCGCGCGCGCGCGGCGGTCCGCGTCGTGCCGCCAGAGGTCGTCGTGCTCGTCGGGGCGTCGATCTTGCGCGCCTCGACGTTAATGCCGAGCACCGCGCGATTCTGACCGCGCGTGAACTCGGTGAACGTGACGCGCAGCGGGATTTCCTCGCTCAGCCGGTTGTACTTCACGAGCGAGTCGAGGTACGCCTGCTTCTGCGCCGGCGCCGTCGCCGCCTTCGAGAGCCCTTGGTAGGCGTAGGCGAGGAACAGGAAGTTGGCCGGGTTGACCGGATCAACGGCGATGAGGCGCTGGCCCACGGGGACCATCTGTGCCCAGTGCTGCTGCTGGTAGTACGTCGCCGTCAGGTTGTTGAGCGCGTCGCGCTGGTACGGATTCTTGGTGAGCGCGGCGGAAAACAGCTTGGCCGCGTCGTCGTTGCTGCCCGCCTGCGAGGCGATCACGCCGGCGTTGGTCAGCGCGAGATCGTCGTACTTGTCGGGATTGGCGAGCTGATCGGCGTAGACGGAGCCGAGGGCGCTCTTGTCGCCGGTGAGCTGGATCATCTGCGCGCGCACGTTCTGCATGTGCGGCGCGTCCGGGCTGTTGGGGTACGCCGTGAGGAACGTCTGGATCGCGTCCGCGGCTTCCTTCGCGCGGGCCGGCTTGTCGGCGGCCGGCGCGGCCTGCGCCGTCGCGACCGAGTTGACAGCGATGTTTTCCAGCGCCGCCGAACGCAGGTCGCGTCCCTGGGTCGAGGTGTCGTTCGCGGCGAGCGTCGCGACCTGCGGCCAGTAGCGCGACGCGGCGGCCGCGTCGCCCTTGTTCTGCGAGACGTTGGCGAGCACGTAGTACGGCAGCGGGCTCCCCTTGTAGACGATCAGCGCGCGTTCGGCGAGCCGGGCGGCCGAGTCGGGCTTCTGGGCGTTGAGCGCGGCGAGCGAGGCGTTGATCGTCGTCACCCACGCGTTCTGCCGGATCTGACTGATCGTCGTCGCACAGTTAGGCTTGGCCTGCTCGACGACGGTCGAGAGCGAGTCGATCGCCTTCAGCAGGTCGGCCGGCTCGGTGGGGTTGTTGGTGTAGCCGAGGTCGGCGCGGGTCGCGTTGGTCGCGAGGCGCAGGTCCTGCGACTCGAACATGTACGCCTGCGCGAGCGTCAGCGCCGTGCCGGTTGGGTTGGTCTTGGCGGCGTTGGGATCGCTCACGACGCGCTGCGCCGCGCCGCGCAGCGACTTGAGCTTTGCAGCCGTGTCGGCCTGCGCCTGCGCGCCCTGAATGCCGAGGAAGGCGAGCCCGAGCGAGCCCGGGTTGTTCTGGCTGATGTCGCAGCTGGGCCCCGACGCCGGGGCACTCTTGGCGGCCTGCGCGGCAGCGGGGCGCGCGACGGCGCTGGCGCCCGCGGCGAGGGCGGCGGCGCCGAGCGCCAGACGGGGGATCGAACGCGTCATACCGAGGGGATCTCCTCTGCGGTGGGGGTAGAACGGCCAATATACCACGCGAGTGGCCGCACTCCCGTACCAAGCAGGCGGGCACGGGTTCCGACCGCGGTAGCTTCCACGGATGACCGAACGCATCCGGACCCGCTTCCTCGTCATCGGCACCGGCGTCGCCGGGCTCCACACCGCGTGGCGCGCCGCGCAGGGCGTCGCTGGCGATGGCGACGTGCTGCTGCTCACCAAACGCTCGCTCTTCGATTCCTCGACGGCCTATGCGCAGGGCGGGATCGCCGCCGCGCTCGGCGCCGGCGACTCGCCAGCGTTGCACCGCGCCGACACGCTCGCCGCGGGCGCGGCGCTCTGCGACGCCGACGCGGTGCAGGTGCTGGTCGAGGAGGGCCCGTCGCGCGTGCGCGAGCTGCAGACCGCGGGCGCGGCGTTCGACCTCACGCCGACGGGCGAGATCAAGCTCGGGCGGGAGGCGGCGCACTCGCGCGACCGGATCGTGCACGCGCGCGGCGATCAGACCGGGGCAGAGGTCGCGCGCACGCTGATCGCCCGGGTGCGCGCGGAGCGCCGCATCCAGGTGCTCGAGCACGCCCGCGTACTCGACCTCGTCGTCGACGATGGCCCGCGCGGGCGACGGGTCGTCGGGGCGCGCGCGAGTGTGTCGGGGCGCGCGGTCGAGATCACGGCCGACGCGACGGTGCTTGCGACGGGTGGATGCGGCCAGGTCTACCGCTACACGACCAACCCGCTCGTCGCGACGGGGGACGGCTACGCGATCGCGCACCGGGCGGGGGCGCAACTCGCCGACATGGAGTTCGTGCAGTTCCACCCGACCGCGCTCGACACGCGCGAGAACCCGCTCGCCCTCGTGTCCGAAGCGGTGCGAGGCGAGGGAGCACTACTGCTCAACGCGCAGCTCGAACGCTTCATGCCGGCACGGCACTCGCTCGCCGAGCTCGCGCCACGCGACGTGGTCGCGCGCGAGATCTTCCGCGAGCAGCAGCGCACCGGCCGCGTCTGGCTCGACGCGCGCCGCCTGGGGGGCACGCCAGGTGGGGGGAGCGGAAGGGTGAGATTCTCGGAACGGTTCCCGGGCATCTACGCGCTCTGCACCGCGCGAGGGATCGACCCGGAGCGCGCGCTGATCCCGGTCACGCCGGCCGCGCACTACATGATGGGCGGGATCGTCACGGGGCTCGACGGACGTGCATCGCTGGACGGGCTGTGGGCGGTCGGGGAAGTGGCCCGGACGGGGGTGCACGGGGCCAACCGGCTGGCGAGCAACTCGCTGCTCGAAGGACTGGTCTTCGCGGAGCGGGTGGCGCGCGACCTTCTCGAGGCGGCGAGGCCAGTGCGGGGGCCGAGGAGAAGGGAAGGGTGGGAGGTGCCGTCGCTGTCGGACCGGGGGGCGGCGCAGGTGGCGGCGGATGCGGTGCGGACGGCGATGTGGGAGGATGCGGCGATCGATCGCACGGAACGGGGGTTGGAACGGTGCCTCGCGCGGCTCGCGAAAATCGAGAGGAGGTTGGGGGAGGGGATGACGGAGGAGAGGAACCTCGTGGAGACGGCGAGGATGATCGCGGAGGGGGCGATCAGGAGGAGGGAGAGTAGGGGAGGGCACTATCGCAGTGATTTCCCCGGGGGCGCCGCTGGATCCGGACCGCAGTATCAGTTCCGTGCGGTCCGGACCGCTCGATCGGCTTCGCCGTGATCGTCGCGCGTTACCCGTTCTCGTCGTTAGGCGGGCCGGGGAAGCGGAAG
>DASWUT010000238.1:0-2301 GCA_036401455.1 Gemmatirosa sp.
ACCTTCCCCTCGAGACGCTCGCCCCCAAGGCGGCCGCGTTCGGCTACGACGGCCTGGAGCTCGCCTGCTGGGGTGACCACTTCGACGTCGGCCGCGCGCTCGAGGAGGACGGCTACTGCGACGAGCGGCGCGCGCTGCTCGCGCAGCACGGGCTCGCCGTGCACGCGATCAGCAACCACCTGGTCGGGCAGGCCGTCTGCGCTCCGGTCGACGCGCGCCACGCGAGCATCCTTCCCCCGCACGTCTGGGGTGACGGCGACCCCGAGGGGGTGCGCCAGCGCGCCGCCGAGGAGATGCGCCGCACCGCGTGGGCCGCGGCCAAACTCGGCGTCGGCGTCGTGAACGGGTTCACCGGATCGCCGATCTGGCACCTGCTCTACAGCTTCCCCCCCGTGCCCGAGGCGACGATCGCGGCCGGCTTCGAGGAGGTCGCGCGCCGTTGGGCGCCGATCCTCGACGCCTACGCGGCGGCCGGGGTGCGCTTCGCGCTCGAGGTGCACCCGACCGAGATCGCCTTCGATACGGTCAGCGCCGAGCGCACGCTCGAGTCGTTAGGCGGCCACGCGGCGTTCGGCTTCAACTTCGACCCGAGCCACCTCGCCTACCAGGGCGTCGACTACCTCGAGTTCCTCGAGCGGTTCGCCGCGCGCGTGTTCCACGTGCACGTCAAGGACGTGTGGTGGGCCGAGGGGCCGCGTGGGTCGGGGGTGTTCGGCGGGCACCTGCCGTTCGGCGATCCGCGGCGGTACTGGGATTTCCGCTCGCCGGGGCGCGGACGGGTGGATTTCGAGGGAGTCGTGCGCGGACTCAACCGGGCGGGGTACGCGGGCCCGCTCTCGGTCGAGTGGGAGGACCCCGAAATGGACCGCGAGTACGGCGCGCGCGAGGCGTGCGCGCTCGTGCGGCGGCTCGACTTCCCACGCGCGGCCGGTGCGTTCGACGCCGCGTTCGCGCGGGACAAACAGGGAGAGACGACGTGATGGACCGGCGCAATTTTCTGGCGACGAGCGCCGTGTTAGGCGCGCTTCCCCTGCATCACCATGCCAGCCTGCGTGGCCATGACGCCGGCGGCGGCGCGGCCCCGCTCAAGCTGTCGGTCACCCGGTGGCCGTTCCCCTCGCTCACCGTCGACCAGCTCTCGCGGGCGGCGGCGGGGATGAACCTGCAGTCGGTCGAGCTGCTCGAGCCCGACGAGTGGGCGACCGCGAAGGCGCACGGCCTCACCTGCGCGATGGGCTACGCGCCCGCGGGCGACCCGAAGACGCGCCTGACCGTCGGGTGGAACCGCGAGGCGAACCACGAGTGGCTGCTCCCCGGCTACCGGCGAGGGCTGGAGCTGGCCGCGGCGGCCGGGGTGCCCAACATCATCTGCTTCTCGGGGAGCCGCGGCGGGCTGAGCGACGAGGCCGGGCTCGCGACGTGCGCGGCCGGGTTGCGCGCGCTGATGCCCGACGCCGAACGGCACGGCGTCACGGTGTGTATGGAGCTGCTCAACTCCAAGGTCGACCACCACGACTACCAGTGCGATCACACCGCGTGGGGCGCGACCCTCGTCGACCGCGTCGGCTCGGCGCGCTTCCGGCTGCTGTACGACATCTATCACATGCAGATCATGGAGGGCGACGTGATCCGCACGATCCGGCAGTACCACGAGCACATCGCCCACTACCACACCGGCGGCGTGCCGGGGCGGCACGAGATCGACGGCACGCAGGAGCTCAACTACCCGGCGATCGTGCGCGCGATCGCCGACACCGGGTTCACCGGCTACGTCGCGCAGGAGTTCATCCCGACCCGCGACCCACTCACGTCGCTCGCCGAGGCCGTGCGCCTCTGCCGCGTCTGACCGCACGCGCCGGCCGCGTTTCGCCCCCGATTCCGTCGCTTCTCTCCCTAGCCGACCTCCGTCCACGACCCCTGATGCGTTTCGCTCTCCTCCCGCTGGCGGCCCTCGCCGGCCTCGCGACCCTGCCCGCCCACGCGCACGCGCAGCCGCAGCCCGCGGCCGCCCGCCACGAGGACACCGAGGTGTACACGCCGGTGCCTCCGGTCGTGACTCCCGCAGCCGACGCGGGGCTGATGAAGGGCGCGCCGGCCGACGCGATCGTGCTCTTCGGCACGAACGATCTCGCGCAGTGGACCAACGTGGCCAGCGGTGGCCCCGCGGGCTGGACGGTGGCCGACGGCGTCGTCACGGTCGTCAAGCCGGCCGGCAACATCCAGACGACGCGCCGCTTCACCAACTACCAGCTGCACCTGGAGTGGCGCGTGCCGGCCAACATCACCGGCACCGGGCAGCTG
>DASWUT010000239.1:0-8493 GCA_036401455.1 Gemmatirosa sp.
GTGATCGACACGGCTAGCGCGGCGGGGCGCCCGCGGCGCCCGCCCGCGGCGCGCCCGCGGCCGGCACGCCCAACCGCGGGCGCGTCACGACGTCGACCGCAAACGTGAACGGCTGCTCCACGTACTGCCGCACCTTGCGCCCGTCGAGCAGCGCGGGGAGGAACTCCGCGCGCGCGACCGTCGCCCGCACCGCCCGCGTGAACGCGGTGTCGTCCGTCCGGAGCACGCGGAACGTGCGCATGTCGACCCGCCCCATCGTGTCGACGACGAACTTCACGACGACCGTGCCCCCAACCCCCTGCGCCTTGAGCACCGGCGGGTAGGTCGGCACCATCGTCGCCGGGTCGGGTTCGGCGAGCGTGTCGACCTCGAATCCGTAGTACGTCGACTCGGGGCGCGCGGCGCGCACGGGCGCGGGCGCCGCGACGGTGCCGCCGCGCGGACGCGCCTGCGCGCAGATCGGATCGGTCACCGCGGCCCCCAGCACGAGGGCACCGAGCAGCACGGCGGCGGGCAGGGCCGCGCGCGGCCGCGGGCGACAGACGGCCATCTCCGGGGCAGCGGAATCGCCCGGGACGGGCGCGACAGCAGGGGGAATGCGCATGGGCAGTCGGAAGCAGCGGCGGGACGTCCGCCGACGCCCGCACCCTACGTCGGACGGCGGCCAGACGCCAGGCGGGCGCCCGGTGTCCACCGGCCGGACCGCCCCGACACACCGTGACGCGACCTGGTGTTGCGCGTCCGCCGGTGGTCCCGGGGTGTGTCGCATCCGTGCAACAGCCTCGGGCGTCCTTCCGAACCATCGGCCGGCCGCACCGCGACACGGATGTCGCGCGCGAGCAGGCCGCCCCCGCCTTTCGTTCATGTCTTCTGGCCAGCTCTGCCGACCGCGGGTTGTCGCCGCCGTCCGTGCACTCGGGCTCACCGCCGCCGCGGCGGCCGCACGCCCCGTCGCGGCGCAGCACTCACTCCTCACCGATTCGGCCGCCCGGCCGGTGCTCGTCGCCGATTCCGCGCGCGCCGCGGCACCCGCGGTTCGTGTCGCTCCCTCGTCGTTCTGGTCGCGCGTGACGGTCGAGGGCGAGTGGGCACACGTCGGCGCCGGCCCCGTATCGCGCCCCGACGCGCCGTACACGGCGGTCCGCAGCCTCGTCGGCACCGCCTCGGTCGCGCTCGGCCCGGTCACCGCGCCACGGGCGCGGCTGGACCTCGGGTGGGTGCGCGGCGTGCGCTCGCCGAGTACGTCGCAGGGCGTCACGGCCGGCGCGTCGCTGCCGCTGTCGGTGCTCGGCGGGCGCGCGCACCTGTACCCGGGGATCGCGGCCGCGGCCGGATGGTCGGAGTCGCAGGCCGCGGCGTGGCGGTACGACTGGGTCGGGGTCGACGGAACGCCGTCCGCGGGACAGCGCGGCGTTCACACCGCCCCCGCCATCGAGCGGAGCGGGATGGCCGGCCTCGGCGTGCACGTCGCCGGCGACGTGCCGCTCGCGCATGGCGTGGCGCTCGCCGCGTCGGTGCGCCAGTGGGCGTTCCGCGGGCGCGCGGCGGCCGATCCGCACATGCTGCTCGCCGGCGTCGGACTCGCGTTCCACCCGGCGGGGGCGCGCTGATGCGATTCTTCCGACTGCCCCTCGGCGGAATTCGCGCGCGCGGCGTGGTGGCGGCGATCGCTGCCGCCGCTGCGACCGCGGGCTGCAACGAACACTTCACCACCGGCGGGCGCGACAGCGCGACGCTGGAGTTTCGCACCTGGACCGACACGCTCGTCGTCGGCGAGCAGCGCGCGAGCCGCGTGCGCGCGGTCGACGCGGACGGCCGCGAGATCGTCGGCGCGCGCGTGACGTGGCAGACCGCCACACCCGCGGTGCTCGGCGCGCACGCCTACGGCCAACCCGCAGGGAGCGCACCCGCGGGTGCCACCGTCGAGGCGGATGCGTCGACCGACAGCCTCGCGCTCACCGGCGTCCGCGCGGGGACGTCCGACGTGCTCGTCGCCCTCGCCGACTCGCGCTTCGCCCCGACGCAGCTGACGCGGCGGGCCACCGTCGTCGTCGCCGGCGTCGGCGTGACGAGCGCGCACGACACCACCGTCACCTCGCTCGGCGACACCGCGCGCGTGACCGGCACGGCGTACATGCGGAGCGGCGGCACCGCCACCGGCCCGCTCACGCCACTCGCCGGCCAGGGGCTCACCTGGACGCGGCAGGGCCCGGGCGCGATCACCCTCGTCGGCACCGGCGACTCGGTGCGCGCGATCGCGAACGTGCCGGGCACGGACACCCTCATCGCGACGCACGCCTACTGCCTCGCGCACGCGCGCTGCGCCGACACCACCGTCGTCCACGTCGTTCCGGCGCTGCAGGGGATGAGCACCGGCGCGACGGCCTACCGCGCCTGGGCGTTCGGCGACACCGTCGCGCCGCAGGTGATCGTGCAGGACGCGCGCGGCCACGCCATCCCCGGCGTCCAGCTCTCGCTCGTGCCACTCACCGCGGCCGATTCGGCCATCGTGGGCGTGAACACGAACGCGGGCGTCCCGACGATGAGCCGCGGCACGACGACCGCCGGGCCCGTCGCCGGTTCCGGCGCGAACGGCCCGCTGTTCGACCGGAGCGCGCCGAACGCAGGCGCCCCGGCGTCGCACGCGAGCGCCCGGCCGCGTCTGCTCCTGCTCGTCGTCGGTCGCGCGCGCACGGCGACCCGCACGGGCATCGCGGCGAACCTCGCCGCCAACGTCGCGTCGCCCGCCCCGCTCAGCGCCCCGCCCCTCGTCGCGCAGGCCAACGGCACCGCGAACGTCGCGGTGCAGGTGCGCCTCGGCGACGGCACCCTGCTCGGCGCCGACACCGTGAGCGTGGTCGTGCGCCAGGTCGCGCAGGTGGTCCGCGTCGCGCCCGCGTACTCCGACCTCACGCCCGGCGACTCGATCCCGGTGCACGTGGAGGCGCGCGACGCGCGCGGACACCTGATCCAGGACGCCACGTTCCAGCCCTCGATCGCCGGTGCGCTCTACCGCGACGGCCGCATCGTCGTTCCGACGACCGCGAGCGCCGGCACCGGCGCGCTGCAGGCGATCGTCACCGGGGTCGCGTCACCGGCCAACAACCCCGGCGCGCCGATCCCGACGCCGCCGCCCGACACGGCGCGGATCGCCGTGCGCGTACCGCCCGTGATGCCCGCCGGCGACACGACCGCGTCCGACGCCAACACGCTCAACTTCACCGTGCGCGACGCCAACGGCGCGCCGCTGCCCAACACGTGGGTGCGCTTCCGCATCCCGGCCGGCACGCTGCAGGGTCCGGACTCGGTGCAGAGCGACGCGAACGGTACGGTCGTGCTCCGCTGGACGCTTCCCACGCAGCCCGGCTCGTACACGGCCACGGCCGTGCTGCTCAGCGTGTCGACACCGGCCGACACGGCGGGGTTCATCGTGCTGCGCCGCACGGCCGTCGTCGCCGCAGGCGCCCCCGCGGCGCTCGCGATGACCGCGCAGCCGCCCGCGACGTCGGCGATGGGCGTGAACCTCACGCCGGCACCGGCGGTGCAGCTCGTCGACCGGTTCGGCAACCCCGTCGCACAGGCGGGCGTGACCGTCACCGCGGGCCCCGCCGCCGGCACGACCGGCTTTACCTGGGGTGGCACGCTCACCGCCACCACGGGCGCTGACGGCCAGGCGCACTTCGCCGCCCTCTCGGGCAGCGGCGCCGCGGGAAGCTACGCGGTCCAGTTCGCCGCCACGGTCAACGGCGCGGCCGTCACCGCGGCGACGAGCAACGCGGTGCACTTCACGACCGGCGTTGCGCAGACCAGCCACACCACGGTCACCATTTCCGCGCCGAGCATCACGAGCGGCGCCACCGCGACGGTGGTCGTCACGCCGCGCGACGCGTACAACAACACGTTAGGCGCCGGCCAGACCGTGACCGTCACGGTCCCGAGCGCGCCAGTAGTAGGGCAGGCGACCGCCACGGCGTCCGCGGTCGTCGACAACGGTGACGGCACCTACATCGCGACGCTCACCGGCGTGCACGCGGGGACGGCGTTCCCCGTGAGCGTGACCGTGGGCGGCGCCCCCGTTACCGGGCCGACGCTGGCCGTGACGGCCGGTGCGCCCGCCACGCTCTCGATCGCCACGCAGCCGCCGACCGCGGCGGCGATGGGCGTCGCGCTCGCGCCGGCGCCGGTGGTGCAGCTGCTCGATCATGCAGGCAACCCGGTCCCGCAGGCCGGGATCACCGTGACGGCCGCGGCCGCCACGGGCAGCACGGGCCTCACCTGGGGCGGCACGCTCACCGCGGCGACCGACGCCAGCGGGCGCGCGCAGTTCGCCAACGTCACCGGCAGCGGCGCGCCGGGCAGCTACGCGCTGCAGTTCACGGCAACGATCAGCGGCGCGGCACTCACCCCGGCGACGAGCGGTGTGGTGCACTTCACGATTGGCGGCGCGAACGCCGGCCACAGCACGGTCGTCGTCTCCGCCCCGAGCATCGCCAGCGGCACGACGGCCACCGTCGTCGTCACCCCGCGCGATGCGTACAACAATCTGTTAGGCCCCGGGCAGATCGTCACGGTCACGGTTCCCGGCACCCCGATAACGGGTCAGGCCACGGCGACCGTGTCCGCGGTCGTCGACAACGGCGACGGCACCTACACCGCGACGCTGACCGGCGTGCGCGCGGGTGCGGCGCTCACCATCGGCGCCACCGCCGGCGGCGTCGCCCTCACCGGGCCGACGCTCGCCGTCACGCCGGGCGCGCCCGCCGCGCTCACCGTCGTCACCCAGCCGCCGGCGGCGTCGGCGATGGGCGTCGCGCTCACGCCGGCGCCCGTCGTGCAGCTGCTCGACCACGCCGGCAACACGGTGCAGCAGGCCGGCATCACCGTCACCGCGGCCGCGGCGACCGCCGCGAGCGGCTTCACCTGGGGTGGAACGCTCACCGCCACGACCGGTGCCACGGGGCAGGCGCAGTTCGCCGGCATCACCGGCACGGGCACGCCGGGGAGCTACGCCCTCCAGTTCACCGCGACCGCCAACACCACGCCGCTCACCGCGGTCACGAGCACCGCGGTGCAGTTCGGCATCGGCGGCGCGAACGCCGGCCACAGCACGGTCGTCGTCTCCGCGCCGAGCATCGCCAGCGGCACGACGGCGACCGTCGTCGTCACGCCGCGCGACGCGTACAACAACCTGTTGGGCGCCGGGCAGACGGTGACCGTCACCGTCCCGGGCGCGCCGGCCGCGGGTCAGGCGACGGCCACCGCCTCGGCGGTCGTCGACAACCACGATGGGACGTACACGGCCACGCTCACTGGCGTGCGCGCGGGCACCGGGTTCCCGATCGGCGCCACCGCCGGCGGCGTGGCGCTCACGAGCCCGACGCTCGCCGTGACGGCGGGCGCGCCCGCCGTACTCACGATCCTGACGCAGCCGCCGAGCGCGGCGGCGATGGGCGTGGCGCTCGCGCCCGCCCCGGTCGTGCAGGTCGTCGACGCCGCGGGGAACGCAGTATCGCAGGCCGGGATCACCGTCACGGCCGCAGCGGCCGCCGCGGGTGGAAGCTTCACCTGGGGCGGCACGCTCACCGCCGCGACCGACGCGAGCGGCCAGGCACACTTCGCGGCCATCACCGGCAGCGGAACGCCGGGCAGCTACGCGCTGCAGTTCAGCGCCGCGCCGCTCACCGCGGTCACGTCCACGGCCGTCCACTTCTCCATCGGCGGGGTGAACGCCGGCCACACCACGGTCACCGTCTCGGCGCCGAGCATCGCGAGCGGCGCCACCGCGACGGTGGTCGTCACGCCGCGGGATGCGTACAACAACACGTTAGGCGCCGGCCAGACCGTGACCGTCACGGTCCCGAGCGCACCGGCGGCGGGGCAGGCCACCGCCACCGTCTCGGCGGTCGTCGACAACGGCGATGGTACCTACACGGCGACGCTGACCGGCGTTCGCGCCGGCACGGCGCTCACCATCGGCGCCACGGCCGGCGGCGTCGCGCTCACCGCGCCGACGCTCGCCGTCACTGCCGGCACGCCCGCGGCGCTCACGCTCGTCACGCAGCCGCCGGCCGCGTCGGCGATGGGGGTCGCGCTCACGCCGGCGCCCGTCGTGCAGGTCGTCGACCACGCCGGCAACGCCGTTCCGCAGGCCGGGATCACGGTGACCGCCGCGGCCGCCACGGGCAGCACGGGCCTCACCTGGGGTGGAACGCTCGCCGCCACGACGAGCGCCACGGGGCAGGCGCAGTTCACCAACGTCGCGGGCAGCGGCACGCCGGGCAGCTACGCCCTCCAGTTCACCGCGACGGTCAACGCCGCGGCGCTGACCCCGGCGACGAGCACCCCGGTGCAGTTCGCCACGGGTAGTGCGAATGCCGGGCACAGCACGGTGGTCGTCTCCGCGCCCAGCATCACGAGCGGCGCGACGGCAACGGTCACCGTGACTCCGCGCGACGCGTACAACAACCTGTTGGGCGCGGGTCAGGTCGTCACCGTCACGGTCCCGGGCGCGCCCGTGATCGGTCAGGCGACGGCGACCGTCTCTGCGGTCACCGATCGTGGCGATGGCACCTACACCGCCACGCTCACTGGCGTGCGCGCGGGCACCGGGTTCCCGATCGGCGCCACCGCCGGTGGGGTGACGCTCACCAGCCCGACGCTCGCCGTGACGGCGGGCGCGCCGGCCGCGCTCACGATCGCGACGCAGCCGCCGGCCACGGCCGGAATGAGCGTCGCGCTCTCGCCCGCGCCGGTCGTGCAGGTCGTCGACGCCGCGGGGAACGCAGTGTCGCAGGCCGGGATCACCGTGACGGCCGCGGCCGCCGCGGGCAGCACGGGCCTCACCTGGGGCGGCACGCTCACCGCGGCGACCGACGCCAGCGGGCGCGCGCAGTTCGCCAACGTCACCGGCAGCGGCACGCCGGGCAACTACGCGCTGCAGTTCACGGCGACGACCAACGGCGCGCCGCTCACCCCCGCGACGAGTACGCCGGTGCACTTCAGCGCCGGCGGGGTGAATGGCAGCCACAGCACGGTTACCGTGTCGGCGTCCAGCATCGCGAGCGGCACGACGGCCACCGTCGTCGTCACGCCGCGCGACGCGTACAACAATCTGTTAGGCCCCGGGCAGACGATCACCGTCACCGTCCCGAGTGCCCCCGCGGCGGGGCAGGCGACCGCCACGGTGTCCGCGGTCGTCGACAACGGCGACGGCACCTACACCGCGACGCTGACCGGCGTGCGCGCGGGTACGGCGCTCGCCATCGGCGCCACCGCCGGCGGCGTCGCGCTCACGGCCCCGACCCTCGCCGTCACCCCGGGCGCGGCGGCGACGCTCGTCGTCTCGCCCGCGTCGGCGACGCTCAACGCCTTCGGGGCGGGAACGCCGTTCACGGCCACCGCGGCCGACCTCGCGGGCAACGCGGTGTCGACCGCGGGGCTCACGTGGAGCTCGGCCCACACCGCCGTCGCGACGATCGCGGCGACGGGTACGCCGACCGCGGTGACCAACGGATCGACGACGATCACGGCCACGCTCGGTTCGGCGAGCGGCACGGCCACCGTCACCGTGCTGCAGCGCGTCGCCACCCTCGCCAAGCAGGCCGGCGACGGGCAGACCGCGACGGTCGGCACCGGCGTCACCACCGCGCCGGCGGTCGTCGCCACCGACGCCAACGGCAACCCGGTGGTCGGCGCGAGCGTGCAGTTCGCGGTCGCCTCGGGCGCGGGCACCGTCGGAGGCGGCGCGTCGCAGACGGTGACCACCGGCGCGGGCGGCGTCGCCACGGCGGGCGCCTGGGTGCTCGGCGGCACGACCGGCGCCAACACGCTCACCGCGAGCACCACCGGCGTGACGCCGGTGACGTTCACGGCCACGGGCAGCGCGGCGCTCGCGATCTCGGTCACCGCGATCGAGCGCCTCCCTGGCGGCACCGAGCAGTTTGGCGTGACGGCCGGTCCCTCGGGCCCGTACACCTGGTCGGTGGGCGGGGTCGACGGCGGCAACGCGACCTACGGCACCGTGTCGTCGAGCGGCCTCTACACCGCGCCATCGAGCGTGCCGTCGCCCAACGTCGTCCAGCTGTGCGTGCGCGTGGGACCCGCGGCCACGCAGCGTAGCTGCGCCGCCGTGACGATCAACGCCACGCCCACCGCGGGCGCCGACGTGGTCGTGCTGAACGACATGAACGTCGTCTCGAACGCCTCGCTGAGCGGGCTCGAACAGTCCAACGGCAGCTCGCTGCACCCCGAAAACGTGCAGTTCGTGACGAACCTGATCTCGTTCACCAGCTCGGCCCCGCGCGCCTCGCAGACGCACGCGCTGTTCTACCTCGGCGCGGGCTCGCAGTGCGCGACCGGGTCCAGCTTCAACTGCGACCCCACGCAGAGCGGAAGCAACCTGGCGCGCCTGGCCGGCGTCTGGACGGGGCTCGGCTACTCGAGCACGACCACCACGTCGCTCACGAGCATCCCGGCCAACGTCAAGCTGGTGTA
>DASWUT010000240.1:0-3271 GCA_036401455.1 Gemmatirosa sp.
CGCGGTCCTGGATCACGCGCGGCCGGACTGGCGATGGCCTTCAAGCTCATCGAAGCCGCCCAAGATCGCTGGCGCGCGGTCAACGCCCCACACCTGGTCGCCCTCGTCCGCGCCGGCGCGCTGTTCGTCAACGGCAAGCTGGTGTTCTGCGCCGGAAATCCGCTGCGTATATCGGCGGATCCAGGTGGACGTCGACAAGGCGCTGGTCCGAGCCTCGTACCGGGTGTACTCGGCCGGACCGGCAACGCCGCTGACGTGCGGCTGGGCCGTCGAGATAGGTGGCGGATTTTCGGCGCGGGACACTAGCTGAACGACCCGAAGAAACCCCTCAACCCGAAGCCGCATGAAAGACCTTTATCCACAGGTCTTGACGATTGCTCGGCTACAGCCGTAGCAACCGGGTCGCGTTGCTCGCCAGGGTGGCGCCAAGCCTCGCGTCGGGGCGCTCCGCGGCGCCTGAGTCCCAGCCGGCAAAGTTCGTGCCGAACACGAGGCGCTCGGTGCCCGCGTGCGCGATGAGCAGCTCCAGCGACCGGTCGTCGTGCACGTGGGTGTCGAACCAGATCCGTCGGTAGTAGTGCTCGAACCCGTGTTGCTTGAGCGCCGCGCTCGCCCAGGGGCGCTTCGCGACGGCCCGCGCGAACCGGCCCGACACGAACGCCGCGGCCCCGCCGCCGTGTGAGACGCACACGTCGAGCCCCGGATGGCGCTCCAGCACACCGCCGAAGACCAGCGCCGCCACGGCGAGGGTTTCGTCGTAGGCGAAGCCGAGGAGCAGGTCGAGGTCGAAACGGCGCAGCCGCGCGTCGTCGGCCGGCCCCGCGCTGCCCAGCGGTGAGGGGTGCACGAACAGCGGCACGTCGAGGTCGACGAGCGCGGCGTAGAGGGGGTCGAGCGCCGGGTCGTCGAGCGTACGGCCCGCTGGGTCGGTGTCGACATACACGCCGACCATCGCCAGGTCGCGGACGGCGCGCCTGGCCTCGGCGACCGCTGCGGCGACGTCCTGCACGGGCAGCTGGGCGGTGGCGAGCAGCCTGTCAGGGTGCTTGTTCACGAGCTGGGCCAGTGCGTCGTTGTGGGCGCGCGCGAAAGCGGTCGCGTCGGCGATCGGCAGGTCGTTGAAGTAGGTGATCGGGTTGGGCGAGAGGACCTGCAGGTCGATGCCCGCCGCGTCCATGGCCGCGAGCCGCAGGTCGACGTCAGTGAAGGGGCTTTCGGCGTAGTTCACGCCGCGAAGCACGTAGTCGCCGACGCGGTAGAACGGACGTCCGTCCGGTCCCGTTCCCGACTCCGGGCCGACCCCGCCCGCCGCGCCTTCGGCCATCGGGAGCACCGCGTGGGCGTGGACGTCGATGACCCGGGGGACGCCACGGGGCTCAGACATGGGAGAAGCGCTCGAGCTGCTCCTCGGTGAAGGCGAGCGAGCGGGTGAGCGGGCACGAGGCGAGGAAGCGGACCTGGTCGGACGTGCGGGCGCGCTGCTCCGGGATGGGTGTGGCGAGGTCGATGCGGGTGCCCGCCTTGAGCACCTCGACGATGGCGTCCTTGCGCTGGAGCACCCGGACATCGGCCAACGGGTCGCCGTCGACGACGAGCACGTCCGCGATCTTCCCGCCCTCCAGCGTGCCGACCTGCCCCTCCATCCGCATCGCCACCGCCCCGTTTCGGGTGGCGGCGACGATCGCCTCCATCGGCGTCATGCCCATGTAGTCGACGAACATCTCCAGCTCGCGGGCGTGCCACTCGCCCACGGGCGTGACCGCGAAGCCCGTCTCCGAGCCGGTGAGGAACGGGACACCCGCGGCGTGCGCCTTCGCCATCTGCCGAGCGGTGATGTCGATCTCGGCGCGGAACACGTCCAACAGCTCGGGCGCGGTGCCGACCTTCTCCCCGTAGTCGGCCAGGTTGCCCAGCAGGGTGAACGTCGGGCACAGCGCCGCGCCCGCGTCGACGACCGCCTCCAGCGCCTCGTCGTCCATGTAGGACGCGTGGTAGATCAGGTCGACGCCCGCACGGGCCGCGTCGCGGGTGCTCTCGGCGTTGCGGCAGTGCGCGACGACCTTGGTGTTGAGGTCGTGCGCGGTGTCGCACACCGTGCGCAGCTCGGCGAAGTTCCACACCTTGACTTCGGGGCCCTTCATCGAGGGGATCAGGCCCGTCACCATGATCTTGATCCAGTCAACGCCGTACTTGATCTGGCGACGGATCTCGTTGACCATCACGTCCCGGTTGGTCACCACCGTGGCGTAGCCGGTGCGGCCCTCGTCGGCGATCATGCGCCCGGCGGTGCCGCCGAGCATGGTCATCAGAGCCTGCCCGCCCGCGCGCATCCGCGGTCCTTCGACGATGCCCGCCTCGATCGCGTCGCGCAGTTCCACGCCGATGTTCCACAGGCAGTCCGCATCCAGCACGCTGGTGACGCCCGCGCGCAGCACCTTGCGCGCGTTGTACGCCGAGAGGATCGAGCTGTAGGCCTCGGTGCGGTGGTTGAACAGCTCGTCGTTGCCGGTCGGCTCGCCGAAGCTCAGATGGGTGTGCGCGTCGATGAGCCCGGGCATCACGGTGCGGCCGGTCGCGTCGATGCGCACGTCGTCGGCGGCCGCCCGCGCGAGCGCGTCGGCGCCCAGCGCGGCGATCAGGCCGTCGCGCACCAGCACGGCCTCGTCGGGGCGGGCCGCCGCGCCCGTGCCGTCGATGACCCTGCCCCCGGTGATGAGCGTGCCGCTCACGGCGCCTCCTCGACAGTCCTCGCCCGGCGCCAACCGCTGTCAGTAGCCTGACGACTACGCCGCCCGGCCAGTCTCACACCAGGGCCCGGCCTTGTCACCACGACCTCGACGCCGGGCCGCGCGGCCGCCCTTCCCGTCAGCGCCCGTCCTTCCCGCCGACCGCGTCGACCGCGGACGGCCGCGGCATCTTGTGGAGGGCGCTGACCGTGATCCCGCCGTCCACCGCCACCGTCTGTCCCGTCAGGTAGGTCGCCTTGGCCGAGCCGAGGAACAGCACCGTCTCGGCGACGTCCTCGGCGGTGCCGAGCCTGCCCAGCGGCACCCGGGCCTGCCGCAGCCTGCGCGCCTCGGGATCGGCGTTGATCGCTTCGGACATGCCCGCGTTGATCAGGCCGGGAGCGACCGCGTTGACCCGGACGCCCGCGGCGCCCCACTCCAGCGCCATCTGCTCGGTCAGCTTGATCACCGCGGCCTTCGAGGCGGTGTAGGCGCCCGCGTTCGGGGCGGCCGCAATACCGTTGATCGAGGCGATGTTGACGATC
>DASWUT010000241.1:0-1523 GCA_036401455.1 Gemmatirosa sp.
AGCAGCAGGTACTGCAGCAGCTGCGGATGCGGTGTCAGCACCGCGAACGTGATCGAGAGCGCGAGCGCTCCGGCGGCCCACGCCCGTCCGTCGACGACGAGGCGGTGCACGATGAGCAGGATCAGCGGGAGGAGCGCGGCGAGGTACAGCTTCCCGTCGTGTCCCGGCGAGACGAGGCCCGCGACGTTGCCGCCCATCATGTAGGCGAGGCCGCCGACGAGCGCCGCCGCGAACGAGAGCCGGAGCGCGCCGCGCAGGAACGCGTAGGTGAACGCGCCGGCGAGAAAGACGTGCAGGATCAGCTCCCACGTCATCGCCGCGTCGGTCGGCAGCAGCATGCGCAAGACGAGCGACGGCGGATAGAACTCGTCACCGTGCATCGCCGCGACGTACGGCATCCCGCCGAACAGGTACGGGTTCCACAGCGGGAATCCGTGTCCCTGCTTCAGCGACGTCGCGGCGAACTCGCGGAACGCATATCCGGCGATGTACTGATCGCTGTTCGGGTTGACGAGGAACTTGCCGACGAGCGCGGGCGCGCCAAGCAGCAGCGAGGCGGCGGCGAAGACGAGCGAGGCCCACCACCCGGCGCGACGCGGTTCGAACGGCGTGTACTCGGCGCGCGCATCGGCGAGGCGACCGGACCTCGATCGCGCGACGGTGCGCGGCAGCGGTTGGGAAGCAGTAGCCACGGAGTGAGGAGCGAGAAAGCGAGAGGGCGGGCGCTTCAGCTGACCGACCGCCGCGGACGTGGCGCCCGCACGGCGCCCGCCGCGAGAAACGCCAGCCCGGGCGCGAGTTCGAGCACGGTGAGCCAGAGCCGCGATGCGACGGCGAGGACGGCCGCATCCGCCGGCGTCGCCATTCCGGTGCGGGTCAGCGCGTATACCATCGCGGCCTCGCGCACGAACAGGCCGCCCGGTGCGAGCAGCGCCAGAAACCCGGTCAGGTACGAGCCCGTGAAAACTGCGACGTACCCGAGCCAGGTGGCACCCGCGGCCGGGAAAAGCGCGCGCGAGAAGCAGCCGAACGCGACGCCGTAGATACCCCACGCGATCAGGTTCGACAGCAGCGCGGCGACGAACGTTCGGAGCGGCGGAGCGCTCGGGGGTTCCCGGCGAAGTAATCGGGCCGCGACGCCGGTGAGCGTCGGAAGGCACAGAGGCAGCGCCACCGCGCCCGCGATGCCGATCACCGCGCCGAACGCGCGCGGGTACGGCACGCCCGGCGCGAGCCGGGCGATGTAGTCGGCCCCGGTCCCGCTCAGCACGATGAACCCTGCCGCGAGGTTGAGCAGCGTGTTGAAGATCGCCGCCCCGGCCGCCGCCGTGGGCGGCACACCGGCATCGTCGGCCAGCACGCTCATCGCGCCCACCGACCAGAGCGTGCCGGGGACGTAGCGCGCCAGGTTGGACACGGTCCAGATTCGCGCGCCGTCCCAGAAGGCGAGCCGTCCGCCCCACCCCTGCAGTAGCCGGCGCCACGCCTCGATGAGCAGCGCGTACGTCACGAGCACCAGCGCC
>DASWUT010000242.1:0-9347 GCA_036401455.1 Gemmatirosa sp.
GGACGACGACCCGCTGGCGGGCGTCGCGCACGCGGACACGGTGGTCGTGCTCATGGGCGCCGCGCGCCTGGCCGCGGTCGCCGACGCGTTGGTCGCGCACGGGCGCGACGCGGGCACGCCGGCCGCCGTCGTCGAGCGCGGCACGCTCCCGGGTCAGCGCACGGTGTGGGGCACGCTCGGCACGATCGCCGTGCGGGCGGCGGCTGATGACGTCCGCGCCCCGGCGACGCTCGTGGTCGGCGATGTGGTAGGGCTCGGAGTTCCGGCGTCGGTCGGGGTGCCTCGGTAGGCGCAATGTGGACCCCCGCGCTTGCGGGAGTCCACCGGTGCGCCGCGCCTTACGGGTCGTCCCGGTCCTCGTCCTCCCCGAACGCCGGCCCGGCGTCGTCCCCGCCGCTCAACCGCTCCACGCGCAGCAGCTGACGGTAGCGCTGCCCGTTGACGGTGAGTGTGACGAGATAGTCGCCACTCGCGACCGCCGGCGCCGCCCCGCGCCCGCGTCCGCCGCCGAACAGCCCGAACCCGCCGCGCTCGACCGGGCGCCCCGGAACGCGGAGCAGGTCGGTGATCGCCTCCGTTCCGCCAGGGAACCCGTTGAGCACGTCGAGCGGCCCCTCCTCGGCGCCGCCGGCCGCCGCACCCTCGCCGCGCGCTCCTCCAGCGCCGACGAACGACCCCTCGCCGGGCCGCGCCACGAACGCGCTCCCCGTCCCGCCGCGCTGGCTCGCGCGGAAGAAGTTGGCCGCGTCGAACGAGCCCGACGTGATCTGCCGCAGCGTCGCGATGATCTGGCGCGACGTGCCGGCCTTCTCGAGCGAGTCGATCACGAACGTCGCGCGCTGCGCCCGCTCGACGCTGTCGCGCCGCTGCGAGGGAGAGAGCGGCGGCCGCGGCACGGGGCGGCCGCGGAAGTCCCACACCACGCGGTGCAGCCCCGCCGTGGCCGGCCCGGTGAGCGTGCGCACCGTGTCGCCGCGCGCGTTCGTGATGAGGATGCTCGCCTGCGGTCCACGTGGCCCGCCCGGGCCACGTCGCCCGCCGCCGCCCGCCGCGGCACCCGCGGCTTCGTTCGGCGCGGGCGCGCTTCCCGCCGTCTGACCCACCGCGACCGCGGTCGCGCTCGGCGGCGGCGGCGTGCCCGCGCGCGCGGCGGTCGGACTCTCGTCCTGCGCCGTCGCGCCCGCGGCCGCCGGTGTGGCGTTGCCGACCGTCGTCGTCACCCCGCCGCCGTTGGGCGCGTCACTTGGCCCGATCCGGGCGACCGTCGACCCCGCGGCCCCACCCGCGACGCGGTACACGATCTCCGCGCCGTACGCCGGGCTCGGCGCCGCGAACACCTTCTGCCCGGATCCGTTCGACGACTCGCCGAGCGCGGGTCCCTGGCCGTACTCGTAGCCCGTCTTCGGTTCGAACAGGAACGCGGGCGCGGCGGCGACCGTCGCCATGTGGCTCCCGGCCATCTGCTGCAGCGCGGTGACGTCGACGACCCACAGCCCGCGTCCGTGCGTGGCCGCGATCAGCTCGCGGTCGCGCGGATGCACCTTGAGGTCGAACACGGGCGTGGTCGGCAACCCGGTCATGAAGCGCTGCCACGACGCGCCGCGGTCGAGCGACACGTACGCGCCCAACGACGTGCCGACGTAGAGCAGGTCGCGGTTCACGGGGTCCTCGCGGATCACGTGCACCTGGTCCGCGCTCCCCGTCGGCAGCCCCGCGGCGATCGACCGGAACGTGCGCCCGCCATCGGTCGTGGCGTAGACGTAGGGGGTGAAGTCGTTCCAGCGGTGGTTGTCGAAGGTGACGTAGAAGGTGAGCGAGTCGAAGTGCGACGGCTCGATGCGGCTGACGTACACGTCGCCCCGCGCGAGCCCCGGAAAGCGCGCCGCCGGGATCGGTTCCCACGACGCGCCGTCGGTGCGCGTCGTCCACACGTTGCCGTCGTCGGTGCCCGCGTACAGGAACCCCGGCCGGAGGTACGACTCGGCGAGCGAGACGATGGTGCCGTACGTCTCCGCCCCGGTGGCGTCGAGCGTGATGCCGCCGGTCTTGTTGATGCTCGTGTCGATCTTCGCGTGCTGCTGCTTGGACAGGTCGGGCGAGACGAAGTACAGGCTGTCGCCGCGGCGCGTCGACTTGAGCACGCGGTTGCCGCCGACGTACATCACCTCGGGGTCGTGCGGCGAGAGAAAGAACGGCGTCTCCCAGTTGAAGCGGACGTCGAACGCGGCTGAATCGGCGCGCTGGCGGGCGCGGATCGCGGCGATCTGCGTGCGCTGCCCCGGTGTCTCGGGGCGCGCGGTGTCGCCGCGCGTGACGAGCACCGAGTCCTCGAACTGCTGGTAGCGCGGCCGGAAGGCCGGCTTGACGAGCGCCGAGCGTTCGCCCGTGCGCAGGTTGAGGCGCGAGACGTTGCCACCCTGCGACTCGCCGAAGACCACCCACGGCTCCTGCGGATGCTGCGCCGTGTAGAAGCCGTCGCCGCCGGCGATCGTGAACCAGTACGCGTTGGTCACCGGCCCGCTCTTCCGCCGGCTCGGCCCACACCACGAGCCGTTGTCCTGCGCACCCGCGCAGATGTTGTAGGGCGTCTCGAAGTCGTAGCTGACGTCGTAGAACTGCGCGATCGGCAGGATGGCGCTGAAGTCGTAGTTGCCGCCGCCGTCCCAGCTGATCGAGATGCCGCCGTCGTCGCCGACGATCATGTGCTCGGGATCGCCCGGGTCGATCCACATCGCGTGGTGGTCGACGTGGATCCCCTGCGTGGCGGTGCGCGCGGTCCGGCCGCCGTCGCTGGAAACGAGCACCGGCGTGGACGAGAACCAGACGCGGTCGGGGTTCCGCGGGTGCACGCGCACCTGCGAGTAGTAGAACGGGCGCGTGTCCGCGTCGTTCATCTTCTCCCACGTGCGGCCGCCGTCCTTCGTGCGGTACAGACCGTTGCCGAGCTTCTGCTTCGGCGTGCCTTTCGGTACGGTGCGCCCGCGCACCGAGTCAGCCTCGACCAGCGCGTAGACGATGTTCGGGTCCTGCGGGTAGATCGAGAAGTTGATGCGCCCCTTCTGCGTCTCGGGGAAGCCGCCACCGCGGATCTCGGTCCACGTCGCGCCCGCGTCGGTGCTTTTCCAGAGCCCCGAGCCCGGTCCGCCACTCTGCAGGAAGTACGGGCCGCGGATGCGCTCGTAGCTCGACGCCCAGACGGTGTTGGGGTCCCTGGGATCGATCGCGACGTCGACGAAGCCGGCGCGCGGACTGACGAACTTGACGAGCTTCCACGTCGCGCCGCCGTCCTCGGTCTTGTAGAGGCCGCGCTCGGGGTTCGTCGCCCACGCCGCGCCTAACGCCGCGACGTAGACGACGTTGGGGTTGGTCGGATGCACGGCGATGCGCCCGATGTGCTGCGTCCGCTCGAGCCCCATCGGCTTCCACGTCACACCGCCGTCGGTGCTCTTGTAGATCCCGCGGCCGGGCTCGATCGTGTTGCGCGAGTTCTGCTCGCCGGTGCCGGCCCACACCTGCTGCGTGTCGGAGGGCGCGATGGCGAGCGCGCCCATCGAGATCACGCGCTGGTCGTCGAAGACGGGGCGGAAGGTCGTCCCGCCGTTGGTCGTCTTCCAGATGCCGCCCGCGACGGACGAGACGAAGAAGGTCTTGGAGGGCGACGGGATGCCCGCGATGTCGGAGACGCGCCCCTCGAAGTTGGCGGGGCCGACGGTGCGCCAGCGGAAGCCGGCGAGGGTGGCGGAGTCGAGGGCGGGGCGGGCGGCCGTGGGCGGGGCTGTCGTCGGCTGGGCACTCGCCGGCCGCACGCCGAGCGTGGTCGCGGCGAGCGAGACGAGGGCGCCGGCCAATCGGGCCGTCGCGCGGAGGCTGGGTCGGGGCATGGGCGGCGGAGCGGGAGCGTACGCCGGGCGCCGTGGTGGGCGACCGGCGGGAGTGTTCCTGCTACGCAACCCGTGGGTGGAATGCTGCGGCGGCCGCTGAGACGCGCCGTGCCCCTACCGGCGTGCCCTACGGGCGCGACATGGCCTCGGAGGACGCGGGCATGCTCACGAGCCGTAGCTCCCGCTCACGTTCTGCCCGCACACCGTCCCGGTGATCGTGCTCGAGCCGCTCGGCGTCACGACGGCCGTGTAGTCGATCACGCAGTTACCGCCCGACCACCGAAAACCGCCGGACATGCGGAAGGTGGCCGCCGCGGACCAGCGCTCGTCGACGTACGGCATGCTGATACTCATCGAGATCGACGGATCGCCGTCGACGGTCACGTTCCGCGAGCCCGCCGACACGACGCACCCGTGCGGCGTATAGGTGAACGAGCCCCCGACGGTGCCGGTCCCGGTCGAGTCGAGGCCGAACGAGCTCGTGTCGACGCCCGTGATGTTGCCGCCGAGCGGACACGCCGCGGTCACGGCGTAGGTCGTCGTGGTCGCCGTCTGCGCGTAGTTGGCGCCGCGCACGGCCGGCGCGCGCAGCGCCACGATGCCCGCCGTGCTCCGGTCGAATGCGCCACTCGCCGTCAGGCCGCCGAACGCTTGCGAGAACAGCGCATCCGCAACCGTGGTCGCCTCGGTCGCGCTGAGGGGAGGTGTGCTGGGATCGGTGGTCGACGAGCAGGCCGCGATGGCAGGCGCGGCGGCCACGGCGAGGAGTCGGACGAGGGGGAAGGCGGAGCGTGACACGGGAAGGTCTCGAGGGTGGTGGCGCGCGGGCGCGCGTCGAGTGGGCGGTGATAGAGGTCGGGCGACGGGGGCCCGGTCGCTGCGTGCTACGGTTTCCAGACGACGCCGATGCTGAACGCGCTGACGCCGAACCCGGTCTCCGCCTGCAGCCCGAGGTTCGGGCGCAGGAAATAACGCGCGCCCACGTGGGCGACGAGGAAGACCGAGCTGCCCTGCGTCGAGCCGTAGTCGGCGTTGCCTTCGAGCGTGTGCTCCGAAACCCGGACGATCTCGTAGCCGAGCCCGGCGCCGGCGTAGGGGTCGAAGCGGCGGTTTTTCAGCGGGAAGTGGTAGTTGGCGTAGGCGCTGATCGGAATCACGCTCACCGTCCACGAGTCGAGGCCCTCGTAGTTCGCGCCGTAATGATAGTAATCCACCCCGCCTCCGATCCCGATCACGCCGGGGCTGAAGTCGATCTTGGTGCGCGCGAACTCGCCGTGCACGCCGATGCTGGCCGTGCCCTCGACGCCGAGCGACGTGCGCACGTCGAGGAACTTGCGCCCGAGCTCGAAGCCGCGGATCGAGTCGTGTGGCGCGGTTGGCGGCGCGCCCACGCTGAGCGTCGCCGACCGCGCGCCCCAAACCAGCGAATCGGGGCAGGAGCGGCCCGGTCCGCACGCCGCGAATAACGGCGATCGTTGCGCGTGCACCGTCGCGGGCGCACCGGCGAGTGCCAGCGACACGGCGAACCCAGCCGTGCGAACGCCCGGCGCCGGCGACCAACACATCGTTCCATACGACATGGATCAAAGTCGTCTCGGGTGCGGGGTGAATACCTGCGGGCGCTGCGGCACGACGCGCGCTGCAGCTGGCCAGCGGTGGTCCTGCACCGTTGCGCGACCGGCAGATCGGCGGTAAGGTTGCGCGCCCGCTGGCGACCAACGGACCGGCGGTGTGGCGACCTTGGGTTCCTGTTGCCACTATACGAAAACGCCCGGAGACAACCGTCATGACGGTGCGCGATGATCGCGCGGACGGCGTGCACACGGCGGGCACGATGGCCGCGACGCCGCAGGGAGCGCTCGACCGGCTGTACAGCGCGGCGTACGAGGAGCTCCGGCGCCTCGCCGCAACGCTCCTGCGCGGCAACGCGCCGTCCACGCTCTCCCCCACCGGACTCGTCAACGAGGTCTACCTCAAGCTCGTGCGGTCCGGCGTTCCGGCGGGCGCCTCCGCCGACGACGTCAAGCACATCGCCGTCAACGCGATGCGTCAGGTGCTCTGCGACGCAGCGCGTGCGCGGCACGCGGCCAAGCGCGGCGGTCCCAACGTCGTGTTCGTGACGCTGAGTGCCGCCGTCGACGCCGCAGCCTCGGACGGAGCGGTGAGCGCCGACGAGTTTCTCGCACTCGACGCCGCGCTCCGGCGTTTCGAGCAGCTCGACCCGCGGAAGGCGCGGTTGGTCCGGCACCGCTTCTACGAGGGCGACGACGTCGCGGCCGCGGCCGCGCGGCCCGGGATCTCGGTGTCGGCCGCGGAGCGCGACTGGCGCGCCGCCCGCGCGTGGCTCGCGGCCGAGGTGCGGCGCAGCGCGACGGCGCCCGACGGGACTGGCGTCGACGACACCGCGCCGCCGCGGGGCGGGCGTTAGGCATGCGCGACGCCGCCGCGAGCGCCGCCCAGTGGGTGCGCGCCGAGACCATCTTCGACGAGGTCACCGCCGTGCCGCCCACCGAACGACGCGCCGCGGTCGACCGCCTGTGCGTGGGGAACGCCGCGCTCGCCGCCGACGTGTTCGCGCTGCTCGACGGCGACGCGGCGGGCGTCCGGCTGCTCGACGGCGGGATCGCCGCGACCGCGCGCGCGCTGCTCGACGACGCGGCCGGGTCCGACCGGCCGGTGCCCGACGTGCCGTTCGGCCCCTACCGCGCGGTGCGCTACCTGAACGCGGGCGGCATGGGCGTCGTGTACCGCGCCGAACACGACGACGGCACGGTCGTCGCGCTCAAGGTCTTGCGCGACGCGACGCTCTCCCCGGCGCGGCGCGAGCGGTTCGCCGCCGAGCAGCGCACGCTCGCGCGACTGCACCACCCGAACATCGCGCGGCTGTACGACGCCGGCACGCTCGCCGACGGCACGCCCTGGATCGCGATGGAGTACGTCGACGGCGACGACCTGATCGGGTACTGCCGCCAGCGTGACTGCCCGATGCCCGAGCGACTCCGGCTCTTCCGCGCCGTGTGCGAAGCCGTGCAGTACGCGCACGAGCAGATGATCGTGCACCGCGATCTCAAACCGTCCAACATCCTCGTCGCGGCCGGCGGGGCGCCGACGCTGCTCGACTTCGGGATCGCCAAGTCGCTCGACCCCGACGACGCCCGCGACCCGACGCGGACCGGATTCCGCCTGCTCACGCCCGCGTACGCCGCGCCCGAGCAGTTCCGCGGCGACGACACCGGCGCGGCGATCGACGTCTACGCGTTGGGCGTGCTGCTCTACGAGCTCGTCACCGGCCGGCTTCCCTTCGATGTGGCCGGCCGCTCGCCGGGCGAGGCAGAGGCGATGATCCTGACGCGTGAGCCAGAACGACCGTCGGTCGTGGCGCGACGCGCGATGGTGCACGCCGGGTCCGACGCACGGACGGGACGCCTGTCCCCCGTCGCGGGCGTGTCGCGTGCGGAGTGGGACGACCTCGATGTGCTGTGCCTCACGGCGATGCGCAAGGAGCCCGCCCGGCGCTACCGAACGGTGCTCGCGTTCATGCAGGACGTCGACCGCTACCTGCGGCACCAACCGCTCGCTGCCCAGCCCGACACCCTCGGCTACCGCGGCGCGAAGTTCGTCCGGCGGAACTGGCGTCCGCTGGCCGCAGCGATGGCGGTGCTGCTGCTCGTCAGCGGCCTCGTCAGCTTCTACACCGTGCGCCTCGCGACGTCGCGGAACGAGGCACTCGCCGAGGCGGCGCGCGCCCAGCGCGTGCTGCACCTCCTGCGTGACATGGTATCGGGAGGAGACGAAGAAACGGGACCCGCCGATACGCTGCGCGTCATCACACTCGTGCGCCGCGGGGTGCAGCAACTGCCGGACCTCGCCGGTGATCCGGCGGTGCAGGCCGACATGTACGAAACGTTGGGGCGCGTCGAGCAGGCGTTGAGCGAGTTCCCCGCGGCGGACTCGCTGCTCGGTGCCGCGCTTGCGCGCCGCCGTGCGTACTTCGGACCCAACAGCCCGGAGGTGACGGCGAGCCTGATCGCGTTGGGCGAACTCCGCGACGCGCAGGCCCGGCACGCGGACGCCGAGCGCCTGCTCCGCACGGGGCTCGCAAGGGCCCGCCGTCAGTTCGCCCCCGACGACCCGACCGTCGCGGACGCGACGCTCGCGCTCGGCGTCGCGCTGCAGCATGCCGACGCGTACGACGAGTCGACCCGCGTGCTCGGCGAGGCCGTGCGCATCCGGGAGGCGACCGGCCGCGAGTCGCGCGACCTCGCCCTCGCGCTCACCGAGCTCGCCAACACGCACTTCTACGCCGGCCGCCTCGACGTCGCCGACTCGCTCGACCGTCGCGTGCTCGCAATCGACGAACGGCTCGTCGGCCCACGGCACCCGTGGATCGCGGACGACCTCATCAACTTGGGCGCGGTCGCCTACGAGCGGCAACACTACGCCGAGGCGGAGCGGCTCGACCGACGGGCGCTGGACGTCACGCGCGCGTTCTACCCGGAGGCGCACTACAAGACCGCGTCCAACCTCTACATGCTGTCCAAGTCGCTCGTCGAGGAGGGGAAGTACGACGAGGCGGGCACGTTGCTTCGAGAAGCGCTCGCGATCCAGCGGTGGGTGTTCGGGCCCGTGCACACGCGCGTCGCCAACGTGCTCAACGGGCTGGGACGGCTGGCGCTCGCGCGCGACAGCGCGGCCGCAGCGCTCGGCTACTACCGGCAGGCCGCAGCCGTCTACCGCGCCGTCAGCCCGTCGGGCAGCGCCTTTCTCGGCGTGGCGCTCGCCAACATGGCCAGCGCCGAGTCCCGGCTGCGGCACTACGCGTCGGCGGACTCACTCTTCCGCGAGGCGCTGGCGGTGTACGCGCGCGTGCTGCCGCCGCGCGCGCCTAACATCGCGATCGCGCGAATCAAGCTCGGCGGCACCCTCCTGCTCGAACGCCGGTACGCGGAGGCGGCAGTCGAGACCCGCGCCGGCTACGACGTGCTCGCGCAGCAGCGCGATCCGCCCGCGCGCTGGCTGCGCAGCGCGCGCACCGACCTCGTCGCCGAGTACGAGGCGATGCACGATTCGACGAGCGCGGGGCGCTTCCGGGCGGAGCTCGCGGTACTGCCCGCGCCCCTCGCGGGGCGGTAAGCGGGGCGGTAGCCGGACCCCCGGCGCCGCTGGCGGCAGTTCTGCCCGCCGCTACCGTTCGGGCGTCGGATCAGCTCTGGCTCTCTCACCCCCGCGGTCACCATGCGCGCGTCCATCGCCCGCCTCACGCTCGCCGCCGCCCTCGCGGCCCCCGTCGCCACACGGGCGCAGGCGCCCGCCACGCCCGCCGACCCCGTCGCGGCGGCCGTCGCCGCCGCGATGCACTGGCGAGAGATCGGCCCCACGCGCGCCGGCCGTGCCCGCGCGCTCTGTGGCGTGCCGGGCCAGCCGAACGTCTTCTACGTCGGCTTCGACAACGGCGGTGTGTGGCGC
>DASWUT010000243.1:0-2747 GCA_036401455.1 Gemmatirosa sp.
CGCGCGCACGGCGGCGTGGCTGAAGGCGAGCTTGAGGTAGCGGTTCCCGTCTTTCGTCCGCTTGTGCCGCGTTTTGCCGCCGGAGTTGCCGGCGCCGGGCACGAGCCGGCAGTAGCTGACGAAGTCGCGCGCGCTCGGGAAGCGTCCGATGCCGTCGACCTCGAGCCAGATGGTGAACGCGACCACGCGCCCGATCCCCGGGATCCAGAGCAGCCGCTGGACGTCGGGCGTTGGGACGAGCACCGGGTTCAGCTCCGCGGCGAGTCGCTTGCCCTGGTCGCCCAAGAGGGCGAACTGCTCGCCGAGCAGCCGCACCCGCAGTTGCACGAGCGGGGGCAGGGCGTCAGGGTCGGTCACGTTGTACTGCGCGAGTAGACCGGTTGATAGCATCGGTTTGATCTTGGACAGATCCAGCGGTCGAGAAGTGGACACCTTCTCGGGGAGAGGTCGAGGGCCGTAGCGCCGCAGGCGCAGAGGCCACGTCACCCGCTCCCCACCCCTACGACGCCGCCGGACGGGCGGGCCGCGGTGCGACCTCGGCCCCCCGCACCCCGAGCGTCCGACCGTGATCTCCCGGGAGCTGTCCATGACCGTGCGCTACCTCGCGCGTGAGGGCGAGTCCATCGCCGTCCTCGCCCGCCGCTTCGGCCTCAGTCGCCAGACCATCTACAACCAGCTCGCCCGCGCCACGACGGCGCCGGCGCCGCGTCCGCGCCGTCCCTCGGCGCTCGACCCGCACCGCGACTACCTCGCGGCGCGGCTCGCCCTGTTCGATCTGCCCGCGCCCGTCCTGCTGCGCGAGCTGCGCGCGAAGGGCTACGCCGGCGGCCTCACGGTCCTGCGCGCCGCGATGCGCCCGCTCAAGGCGGCGCAGATCCAGCGCGTGACCGAACGCTTCGAGACGCTGCCCGGCCGCCAGGCGCAGGCCGACTGGGGCGAGTGCGGCACGATCACCGTCGGCGGCGAGACGAAGAAGCTGTCGGTCTTCGTCCTCGTGCTCGGCTACAGTCGCATGCTGTACGCGCGGTTCACGACGAGCATGAAGCAGCCGGCGCTCTTCGGCTGTCTGCAGGGCGCCTTCACCGCGCTCGGCGTCCCGCGCGAACTGCTGGTCGACAATATGAAGGCGTGCGTCGACCGGCACGACGTGGCCGCGGGCGTCGTGCACTGGGCGCCGGCCTTCCTCGACTTCGCCGAGCACTACGGCGTGCTGCCCATGGCGAGCCCGCCGTACTGGCCACGCGTGAAGGGCAAGGTCGAGCGCGGCGTCGGGTACGTGAAGCACTCCTTCCTGGAAGGCCGCGCCTTCACCGACCTCGCCGACCTGAACGCGCAGCTCGACCACTGGCTGGCCACCGTGGCGAACGCGCGCGTGCACGGGACGACGAAGGCGGTGCCGGCGGTGCGCTTCGCCGAGGAGCAGGAGGCCATGCGGGCCGCCGCGGCGGTGCCGCCCTACGACGTGCGCCCGGTCGAGCTGCGCGTCGCCGCGCTCGATTGTCACGTCAGCTACCACGGCGTGCGCTACAGCGTCGCCCCCCTCGCGGCCGGGCACACGGTGACGATCCGGCCGACCGGGGAGCTCGTCGGTGACGCCTTCGTCGTGCTGCTCGGTGACCAGGTGGTCGCCACGCATCAGCGCCGCCCGCGCGGCACGCCCGACGTGATGCTCCCCGAACACCACGCGGCGGTGCAGGCCCTCACGCGGGGCCAAAGCGCGAGCGCGCGGCGCCCAGGCCAGCACCGGCCCCACTTCCTCCAGCAGCCGGGGAGTATGTTAGGCAGCGGCGTCGATCTGCCGGGCGCAACGCTCGCCGCCATCCGGGCCCTCGCGCCGGTGGTCGAGACCCGTGGCCTGGCGCAGTACGAGGCCATGCTCACCGGGGCGGCCGCATGAGCGCGGCCGTCAGCTACGAACGGGTGCGCGACCAGCTTGCCCGCCTCACGCTCGACGCCGCCCTCGCCTCACTCGACCCCGTGCTCGCGCGCGGCCAGGAAGCCGGGCAGACGACCGTGGAGGTGCTCGACGTGCTGTTAGGCATCGAGCTGGCCGCGCGCTTCGAGCGGCGGATCGCGACCAACCGGAAGCTCGCCGGGCTGCCCGCGCTCAAGACGCTCGAGAGCTTCGACTATGCCGCGCAGCCCGAGGTCCCCAAGGCCGTCGTCGACGAGCTCGCGACCCTGCGCTTCCTGCACCAGGGCGAGAACGTCCTCCTCTTGGGGCCGTGCGGTGTCGGAAAAACGCACATCGCGACCGGCCTCGCGGTCACGGCGCTCGCGCGCGGGCACCGCATCTACTTCCTCACGCTGCACGACTTCGTGACGAAGTCGCGCGCAGCGCGCGAGCGCAACCGGCTCGACGCCTTCCTGCAGCCGCTGCTCCGGCCCGAACTCTTGGTGCTCGACGAGATCGGCTACCTGCCGCTGGAACGGCCCGACGCGACGTGCCTCTTCGAGCTCGTGAACAAACGCTACCAACTCCAGAAGTCGATCATCCTCACGAGTAACAAAAGTTTTGGGGCGTGGGATGAGATCTTCCCGGACACCGCGCTCGCGACCGCCCTGCTGGACCGCCTCCTCCACCGCGCGACCACGCTGACCATCCGTGGCGAGAGCTATCGCGTGCGGCACCGCCGCAAGGCCGGTCTTCCCGGCCCACCCCCACACGCCGGAGGTGCCTCGCCCACCGCATAATGTGTCCACTTCTGGACCGCTGGATCTGTCCATGTCGCCGGCGCTGTTGACAC
>DASWUT010000244.1:0-6166 GCA_036401455.1 Gemmatirosa sp.
CCCACTGCTGCCTCCCGTAGGAGTCTGGGCCGTCTCTCAGTCCCAATGTGGCTGGCCATCCTCTCAGACCAGCTACCCGTCATCGCCTTGGGAAGCCGTTACCCCCCCAACTAGCTGATAGGCCGCGAGCCCCTCCCAGAACCGAGCTCTGCAGCCCGTTTCGCCTCGCCCCCCAACGGGGCAGGCCGTATGCGGTATTACCCGGCCGTTGGGCCGGCTATCCCCCACTCCAGGGCAGGTCGCTCACGTGTTCCGCACCCGTTCGCCGGTGACGGGTTGCCCCGCCCCCTGACTTGCATGTGTTAAGCACGCCGCCAGCGTTCGTCCTGAGCCAGGATCAAACTCTCCAAGAGTGTTTGAAACGCTCAACCCGAACGCGGTCTCCGCTGAACGCGGTTACCCGCGTCCGGAATCACAATCGAATGTCAGGATGAACTCTCCCCGACGCCCTGACGCGTCGGATCAATGAGTCCGCCTCGCACATCCTCGATCTCACTACGATTGTCAATCAGCTTCGTTCGGCTCGCCTCGTCAGAGGCGACTCTCAATTTTACTACCGCTGGAGCAGCGCGTCAAGTGTTTATCGGCGATTTCTTCTTCCGACTTCACTCGAACCGATCGACCGCAACCCGTTACTGCACCTAGCGTTGCGGCGACGTGCCGTCCGACTCGTGTATCGTAACCGCGTCGTTTTCGGCGCGCAACCCCTTGTTCGTTGCGCGTTCGTGATCCCGACGCGTCTCGCGCATCTTCGTCACCACCGGCGACGCTGAACGGGGCCTCCCCCGACCGCGAGGGCGACCCCGTTCCAATGCACCGTCTAGGACTCGAACCTAGAACCTACTGATTAAGAGTCAGCTGCTCTACCATTGAGCTAACGGTGCGAACGGACACGCAAAATACGCTGCGCCGGCGGCACGCGCCAGGAGGGACTCGAACCCCCGACCAGCAGCTTAGAAGGCTGCCGCTCTATCCACCTGAGCTACTGGCGCCCGAGCTCGAGCCGACGCATCAGGCGACCGGCGCGACGCGCGTCGGCCGCGTCACGCCGTCATCGGGGCGACTGGATTCGAACCAGCGACCTCCTGCTCCCAAAGCAGGCGCGATACCAGGCTACGCTACGCCCCGGACGTGGTCGGAGTGTACGCCCACCGGTGAACGGCGTCAACGGTCGTTCGGTGCCGGCGCGTCGGCGTCGAGCGCACGCACGAGCTGCGCGACCGCGCGCGCGCGGTGACTCACGCGCGCCTTGTCGGCTGCTCTCGCCTCGCCGAAGCTGCGCTGTAAGTCGTCGCTCCAGAAGAGCGGATCGTAGCCGAAGCCAGCCGCGCCGCGCGCCTCGTCGAGAATGCGGCCGTTCGTCCGACCGACGCCGACGACCTCAGCGCCGTCCGCCGAGTACGCGATCGCGCAGGCGAAGTGCGCGCGTCGGCCGTCGACGCCGCGAAGCGCCTCGAGTAGATGTGCGCAGTTGGCGCGGGAGACCTCGCGTTCGCTCCCGAGGGCGCCGGAGTAGCGTCGACTGCGCACACCCGGTGCGCCGCCGAGTGCGTCGACGCACAGACCCGAATCATCCGCGATGACGGCCCGCCCGCCGGCACGCGCGGCGAAGTACCGCGCCTTCGCGACCGCGTTCTCGGTAAAGGTCGTCCCGTTCTCGACATCATCCTCCTCGGGCTCGGGTGCGATCCCGGCGTCGTCGAGGCTCAGGATGCGGAACGGGAGTGCGGCGAGCAGCTCCCGCAGCTCGGACGCCTTGCCGGCGTTCCGCGTCGCGACGATGACGTCGCGCGGCGCCATTCGCCCGCGCGCACGGTCCGTCATCGCCCGAGTGGTCCGGCGAGCGCGTCGGCCTGCGCACGATCGAGCGTCCGGATGCCCTGCTCCGCCAAGCCGAGCAGCGCGTCGAGCTCGGCGCGCGTGAAGGTGCCGTGCTCGCCCGTGCCCTGCACCTCGACGAAGCCGCCCTCGCTACTCATCACCACGTTCATGTCGACGCCGGCCCGCACGTCCTCCTCGTAGTCCAGATCGAGGCGCGGCTCCCCGTCGACGAGGCCGACGCTCACGGCCGCGACGCGGCGTCGAACGGGCGAGCGGGCGAGGTCGCCAGCGCGGACCACACTCTCGAACGCGTCGACGACCGCGACGGCCGCGCCGGTGATGGCCGCCGTGCGCGTTCCACCGTCCGCCTGGAGGACGTCACAGTCGATGCGCGCGGTGAATTCGCCGAACGAGAAGTCGTCGAGCATCGCGCGCACGCTGCGGCCGATCAAGCGTTGGATCTCCTGCGTACGGCCGCCGAGTTGACCGCGCTCGCGTTGCGTTCGCGTGCGGGTCGCACGTGGCAGCATCGCGTACTCGGCGGTGAGCCATCCCTGCCCCGACCCGCGCCGCCATCCGGGCACGCCCTTTTCCACGCTCGCCGTGCAGAGGACGCGCGTGCGGCCGAAGGACACGAGACACGAGCCTTCCGCGTATTCCGCGACGTCGCGCTCGATCGAGATGGCGCGGAGCGCGTCATTGGCGCGGTCAACGCGCGGAGACACCACGCCGGTCACGTCAGGTGCGTTCGGTTCCACGAAGCTGCTCCACGATTCGGGTGGTCGACTGGCCGGGCGTGAGCGGAACGACGACGACGTCGCCACCGCGCGCGCGAACTTCGGCGGCTCCGACGATCGTATCCGGATCGTAGTCGCCGCCCTTGACGATGACGTCCGGGGTGAGCGCCTGGACCAGCGCGAGCGGCGTGTCGTCGTCGAACAGCACGACGGCGTCAACCGTTTCGAGCCCGGCGACGACGTAGGCGCGTTCGGCCTCGCTACGGACCGGACGCGTCGGCCCCTTGAGGCGTCGCACGGAAGCGTCGGTGTTGAGCGCGACGATGAGCGCATCGCCGCAGCGGCGCGCCCCGACGAGCACGTCGATGTGACCCGGGTGGATCAGGTCGAAGACGCCGTTCGTGAAGACGACGCGACCTTCCTGGGTCGCACGCCACGCGATGGCGTCGTCATGGCGCATGACCTTGCGGTCTGGCGCGAACGCGGCCGCGCTCACGACTCGCCTCGCATCAGCACTCGACTGCATCGCGTCACCACTGCGATTGCGCGCCTTCGATGAGATCGGTCACGACCTGTTGGATCGCCTGCTGCCGGCCGGAGACTTCCTGGCGCTCTGCGTAGTCGGCCTTCTCGGTGAGTGCCTTCCGCTCGTACAGCGTGCGGCCGGTGGACTGGTCGATGATCGCGACGTCGACGACGAGTTGCAGCTGACGACGCGCCTGCGTCGACTGGCCACCGGCCGCGTAACCGACCGGAACGTCTGCGTCGTACTTGACGATCGCGCCGCGAACGATTGCATCGGCCTTGTTTTCCGATGCGTCGCGGAGATTCAGCCGCGTGAAGAGCTGCGTCCGCATTGCGTCGAACAGGTCGCGCTGCAGCTCGGGAATCGGCGTCTGATTATCGAAGGGGAGCACGGCGATCGTGCGGATGTTGGGCGGAAGTCCGCCGCCGGCGAAGTGGTACGGACTCAGTCGACACGCGCTCACGGCGGTCAGCGCCGCGCCGAACGCGACCGTTCGGAGCGTCACGCGGGCTCGGGCGATGGCGGACCTCGACGTCTTCATCTTGGCATCCTCGTGCGGATCATGCCGGCGGCTTCGCGTCCGGCGACGCGAGCGGCGCATCCCGCGTGACGTCGATCCAGAGCGTCCGCCGCTCGATTTCGTGCCGGTAGGTCACGTGATCGCCGGTTCGTGCGACGCGCTCGGTGACACGTCCGGCGTCGATGCGCTCCACGAGGCGCACGGTGTCGCGCACCAGGGTCACGCGCCAGGTCGGCGCCTTCCCGATGTCGGCGCGGAGCGTGTCGCCCGCCTCACGGAGCGTGGTGTCGACTGCGACCGGGAGCGCGAGACGCCCGAGCGCCGCCCAGAGCAGCGGGGCGGCGGGCACGAGTCGGCGCACGATGTCGCGATCGGGCACCTCGAGGGTGTTGCCGGCGAGGCGTGCGGTGCCCCCGGCGAAACCGCCGGCGAGAAAGAACTGCAGCTGCGCCGTATCGGGCGGAGTGATGCGCGCAACGCCGTCGCCGCGCGCGGACACGCCGTCCTGCTCGTCATAGCGCCAGGTGAACGTGACCCGGCGCGCGACGGGCGGGAGCTCGACCAGAGGCAAGCGGACGGTGCGCGCGGCCGGCGTTCCGGCGAGCGGCACGGCGCGCGGCACGCAGGCGACCACTACCGTGAGCGCGACGGCGGCCGCCGATGCACGCCGAGGAGCGATTCGCCGGGGTGAGCGCGGCGGCGTTCGCGGGCGGCTCACGCGTTCAGGGTGCGGCAAGCTGGACCGGTGCGTCGCCCGTCGCGCGTGCGCCTTCGAACGCCTCGCGGACCTCGGCAGGCAGCGTCGTTGGACGGCCGTCGGGATCGACGGCGATCAGCCGCGTCGATGCGGAGACGAGCCTGGCACGCGTGTCTGCGTTGAGGATCGTGTACTCGAACGTGAGCGCGCGCGAGCGAACGTCCGTGAGGCGGGTCTCGACCAGAATGCGGTCGTCGTACGTCGCGGATCCATGAAAGCGGAGCGCTGCGTCGCTCACCGCGAGTCCAACCCCGCGCCGCTCCATCTCGCGATAGGTCATGCCGGCCGCGCGCACGAACTCGGTGCGCCCGACCTCACACCAGACGAGATAGTTGGCGTGGTAGACGACGCCCATCTGGTCGGTTTCGGCGTACCGGACGCGGAACTCGGTGACGTGCACGGGGATCACGGTCGCAAGATCGCGGGCCGCGGCGGCCTTTGTCCAGCGCGCGGGGCGCCGCTAGACTCCCGCCGCGTGTTGCCCGCGCCCTGTTACATCATCTCGGACGCGCACCTCGGCGTGGCCGACGCGGCGGCCGAGCGCATGCTGCTCGAGTTTCTCCGATCGCTCGCGGGTCGGGCCGGATCGCTGTTGATCAACGGCGACCTGTTCGACTTCTGGTTCGAGTGGCGGAGCGTCATGCCGCGTCGCGGCTACCGCGTGCTCGCCGCATTAGCGGACCTGCGGGACGGTGGACTCCCCGTCACGTGGATTGCCGGCAATCACGACTGCTGGGGCGGCGAGATCATCCGCGAGGACGTTGGGGTCGACTTCCACGTGGGGCCGTGGACGGGTGCGCTCGGCGGCTGGCGAGCACGGGTCGAGCACGGCGACGGGCTGCGCCTGCGCGAGGATCGGCCGTATCGCGCGCTCCGCCGCGTGTTGCGCCACCGTGCGGCCATTCGAGCGTACCGCGCGCTGCACCCTGACTGGGCGACGGGGCTCGCGTTGCGGAGCTCGCACACGAGTCGCGCGATCGGGCCGGGCGACGGCGGGCGTGGGCTGCGCACCGTCGCACTCGCCGAGTTGGCGTCGGATCCGTCGCTCGAACTCGTCGTCTTCGGGCACTCGCACGTTCGGGCGCTCGAGCGCGCGCCAGGCGGGGGCGTGTTCGCAAATCCCGGCGCATGGTTGCTCGATCCGACGTTCGTGTGCGTCACGCCGGAGGCGTTGGAGCTGCGCCGTTGGAACGGTTCAGCCGAGGGTGATCGTCTCGACGTGATGCAGCGGCGCGCCTAAGAAGTGGCGCGCGGTGCGCGCGAACTGCTCGGCCGCGTCGCTGACGACGTAATGCGCCGATCCGCTGCGGCCGGCGGGGGCGGCGATCCCCCGTGTGGCGAGCACCGCGCCGATTTCGGCCGCGGTCTCGTGCGCGCTGTCGATGAGACGGATGGCGGGACCGACGACGTCGCCGATCACGCCCCTGAGCAGGGGGTAGTGCGTGCATCCGAGGACGAGCGTGTCGACGCCGTCGTCGCGAAACGGTGCCAGGTACTCCTCCGTGACGAGCCGCGTGGCGGGGTGGTCCGTCCATCCCTCCTCGACGAAGGGAACGAGGAGCGGGCAGGCGCGCGCTGTGACGCTCGCGTGCGGCGCGATCTCGGCGATCGCGCGCTCGTATGCGCCCGAACGCACGGTACCCGCCGTGCCGATCACGCCGATGGCGCCAGCAGCGGCCGCGCGGACGGCCGCGCGAGCGCCCGGGCCGACGACGCCGATCACCGGCACCGGCAACTCGACTTCGAGCACGGCGAGCGCGTGCGCGGTTGCCGTGTTGCAGGCGACGACGACGGCCTTCACGGAC
>DASWUT010000245.1:0-6220 GCA_036401455.1 Gemmatirosa sp.
TGTGCTCGTCTACGGGCAGTGTGGGCGATACCGCGGTCGCACCGGGGCGGAGCGTGGCGGAGAACACCGTCGCGCCACGACGGAGGACGGTGACGGCGTCGGCGTGACGCAGGGCGTCGCGCAGCTTGTGCGTGACGAGCACCGCCGTCCCGCCCGCGTCGACCCACCCACGCAACCAGCGCAGCAGTTCGTCCGATTCCGCGGGCGCGAGCACCGCCGCGGGCTCGTCGAGGATGAGCAGGCGGGCGGCATCCGCCGCACCGGCGCCACCGGCGCCACCGGCGCCACCGGCGCCACCGGCGCCACCGGCGCCACCGCGGGCGAGCGCCTTCAGCACCTCGAGCCGCTGCTGGGCGGCGACGCCGAGGGCGCCGGCGCGGGCGTCGGGATCGAGGCGGAGTCCGGTCGCCTCGCCGAGCGCGCGCACGCGCGCCGCCGCCCGGCGCGGGTCGTAGCCACCACGCCCGCCCAGCGCGACGTTCTCGGCCACGGTCATCGCGGGCACGATCGTGAAGTGCTGGTGCACCATCCCGATGCCGGCGGCGATCGCGTCGCGTGGGGTCTCGAACCGGCGCGCGACGCCGTCCAGACGCAGGGTGCCGGCATCGGGGCGGACGAGCCCGAACGCGACGCGCATGAGCGTCGTCTTTCCCGCGCCGTTCTCGCCGAGCACGGCGTGCAGTGTGCCGCGCGCGACGGCGAGCGACGCGCCGTCCAGGGCGCGCAGCCCGCCGTACTGCTTCACGACGTCCTCGAGGGCGAGCGCCGCGGGGACGCCCATACGGTCGGGTCGGACGGTCACGGCCGGATCAGCCGGGCTGACGTGCGACGGCGCGGTCGAACGCGAGTCGGTCGAACCGGAGCGTAAGCGTTCCGCCGGCAGGCAGCGCGTCCCAGGCTGAGACGAGCACGCGCGCCCGGGTGCGGACGGCCGCGAGTTGGGCGTTGCCCAGGTCGCGCCAGCGAGCGGCACTGGCCGGGTCGGTACGGGGTGAGGCGAAGAACGTCATGGCTGCCGCGTTGAGCGCGCCCGCGTCCGCCTCGGTTCCGTCGGCAAGGCCGCTACGGTCCAGGCCGGTGTTGAGCACGAAGCCCACGATCAACTCCGAAGGATCGATGTCGACGAGGCGACCGCGCGGCCAGGGTGCGGCGAAGCTGTCCAGGTCCCAACCGTCGGCGACGAGGCCGTAGAACCCGCGCGTGTGACCGAGCACGGTCTCGACCGCGTAGTGCGTGAGATCATGGCCGGGAAAGAAGGCACCTGTCGCGCCACGGGTGCGCTGCCAGGTCACCGAGCCGTCAGCTCGGGTCAGCCGGAATACGGTGCTCGCGTCGGCGCACCGCGTGAGAGCGATGGTGAGTTCGGGCAGGGTGATCGCCGGCGGGGGCAACGGACGGCGAAGCACGTGCTCACCCGCGGACGGCGCCGCGCACGGCCGAGGCCCAGACCCACCACATCATCACGACCTGCAGTGGGAGGCGCGCGACGAGGAGGGCCTGCCCCCACGCCGCCGCCCGGCTCCGGCGCGCGGCGGCGAGCATCTCGACGTTGGCGGGGAGGACGGCGACGAGCAGCAGCACGAGCCCCCACCCGGCGGCGACGCGCGTCGGGGCATACAGCACGCCGAGCGCACCGAGGATCTCGAACGCACCGCTCGCGAGCACCAGCGATCGGCGGCCGAGGAGACCGGTCAGGGGGATCCACCGCGGCATGATCTGCTCGTACGTTCGCGGGATCACGAAGTGGAGCAGCCCCGCGACGGAGAAGACGACGACGATCGGCCAGGGAGGGGAGGCAGCCATGCGGCCAACCTCGCATCTGGCGGGCGGGGGCGCCATGGCAAAGCGCCTTCGCGCCGATCGCGTCCGTGCGAGCGGTGTGGGAAGAGCGGTTGACGGGATTTGGGGGATTGACGGGATGAACGGGATTGGGCTCGTGTGGGACGGCCCGTCCTGGCTGACCCCAACAGCTTTGGGACTGCCACGAAGGCCCAACACCTCGGGAGCTCAATCCCCCAATTCCCCAAAATCCCGTCAACCGCTCTTTCGACGGCCCACATTTCCGCCGCGAGTGCGGGACTGGTGGGTCGAAGACCTGGTGGTGCAGACTCGGGCGCGGACGAACAACGGCGAGACAAGGAGGGCAACTTGACCGGAACTCAGGGCGGGGCGGAAATGGCGGTGGGGTTGGGGCTCGACGTGGTGGTGGGGCACCTCGACACGCTGCTCCGGGTGAGAGAGGTGCCGGATTACGGCGGAGCGGTGAACGGGCTGCAGGTCGCCAACTCGGGAACGGTGCGGCGCGTTGCGGTCGCCGTCGACTACTCGCGGCCGGCGATCGAGCAGGCGGTCGCGGAGGGTGCGCAACTGCTCGTCGTGCACCACGGGATGTTCTGGTCGGGTGTGCAGCCGCTCGTCGGCGCGGCGTACGAACGGATGCGGCTGCTGTTCGCGCACGACCTGGCCGTGTACTCCGCGCACCTCCCGCTGGACGTGCATCCCGAGATCGGGAACAACGTGTTGCTCGCCCGCGAACTCGGACTCACCCCATCGGCTGGGTTCGCGCGCTACAAGACGATCGATGTCGGGGTGAGCGGCGAGGCCGACGTCGATACGGCCGAGCTGGCCGAACGGGCGCGAACGTTCGCGGCGCGCTGGGGGCACATCGCGCGACACACGCCCATCGCGCCCAGGCATCGCACGCGGCGCTGGGGGATCTGCACCGGGGCGGGCGCATCGAGCGAGTCGCTGGCCGAGGCGCAGGCGAGGGGGCTCGACACGCTCGTCGTCGGCGAGGGGCCGCACCACACTGCAGTCGAGGCGGTCGAGCGCGGTCTCGTCGTGATCTACGCCGGCCACTACGCCACCGAAACGCTCGGCGTGCGCGCGCTCGGTGACGAGCTGGCGCGCACGTTCGGACTCGACTGGACCTTTGTCGGCGATCCGACGGGGCTGTAGCGGCGTCAGCGCCGCCGACGCACCCCGATGACGAGCATCCTCGCGTCCAACCCGGGGTTGAACGGGGCCGTGCCGGCGTTCGAGAAGTGGCGGTACCGATACCCGAGCGTCCACGTGAGCCGCCCCGGGCGCTCCAACTCGAGGCCGCCCCCGCCGTCGACCGTCAGGTTGCCGCGCCGACTGTCCGGCGCCGGGGTGTTCCGGGTGAACGTCAGGATGCCCACCGACCCGGCCACCGCGAAGTGCAGCCCGCGCACCCAGCCCGCGCGTGCCGCGAACGGCGAGAGCGTGGTCGCGAGTCCGAACGGCGAGATCCCGGCCCCGTAGACGAGCCCGCGGTCCAGCGGGACGTGGACCTCGTAGCGCTGCCCGCCGGTCGTGGTATACGTGTCGGTGCGGTAGCGGAGCGTTCGCGTGACCACCGCCGCGGGGTGCAGGTCCGCGGTCGCACTCAGCGCGAGCGTTCCGGCCGCCTCGAGCACCCACTCGGCGTGCACGCCGACGATGTAGAAGCCGCGCGACAGCCCGTGCAGCGACGGCGGCCCGACCGTCGCATGCGGCGCCCCGGCCACCCACAGCCCGAGCGAGCGATCCCCGAAGCGTGGCGCGCGGAGCGAATCGGCGGGCGCCACGGCCTTCTGCGCGGCCGCGGGAGCAGCGGTGCCCAGCACGAGACACGCGGCGCCCGTCGTAACCCACATGGCCACGGTCGCCCCGCGTGCCCTCACGCGACGGCCGCGCACTTACGACCGGCCCGGTGCCGCCTCGCTCACCTTCACCCCCGAGCCGCCCGCCGCCCCGCCGTACCGCGCCGCGTTGGGCAGCGGCTGCAGCCGCCCGGCCTCGATCTCCTTCTCGGCCGAGTCGACCGACGTCGTCACCGCGGCAGGGACCCGGCCCGCGAGCGCGGGATTCATCACCAGCGTGACCACCTTGGTGTCGAGCCCGAGGCGGACGACCTGGCCGTGGAAGGCGCCGGTCTTGACCTCGCGCGCGACGCGCAGGAACGCGCGCGGCAGGTCGATGACGACGGAGCCGAGGATGACGTCGGGGGCGACGGCGTTCTGGTTGGAGTTGGAACCGAAGGCGTAGACGTGGCGCTCGCGCGCGGCCTGGAACACCCCGAGCCCGGCCGCGTCGGCGTTCTGAAAGATCACGTCCGCGCCGCGGCCGATCTGCGCGAGCGCCTGCTCCTTGCCCGCGCTCACGTCATCCCAGTTGCCGATGAACGACGAGAGCACGCGCACCTTTGGATTGGCCGCCCGCGCGCCGGCGGCGAACGCGTCGAAGCTCGACTTCACCGGCGGCAGCTCCGTCCCGCCGATCACGCCGACGACGCCGGTCTTCGTCATCCGCCCCGCCACGAGCCCGGCCAGGTAGCTCGGCTCCTCGAAGGCGAAGGTCATCCCGGCCACGTTGGACCTGGCCGTGTTGCCCGATGTGGTGACGTAGATCGTCTTCGGGTACGACGGCGCGACGCGGACGGCGGCGTCCTGGAACTCGAACCCATGCCCGAAGACGAGCGCGTACCCCTGCGCGCCGTACTGCCGGAAGTTCTCCTCGAACTCGGCTGGCGTCTTCGTCTGGACATGGCTGATCTGCGCCCCGAGCGAGTCGCGGATGGCAAGCAGCCCGTTGTACGCGCCACCGTTCCACGACTGGTCCGAGATCGAACCCGGCGTGAGCAGAGCGACGCGAAACGGGCCGCCCGCTCCGTTTCCGGCTACCGTGCTCGCGCCAACGCCGCCAGCACCAGCGCCAGCAGATACCGCGCTGGCCGACCGCTGCTCACCCGCTCGCCCACATGCGGCCGCGGCCACCGCGCCGACGATCATCCACATGATGTGGGAAACTGTGGAAAAGCGCGCGCCACGAACGGGAAGAACGCTGGAAGTCATTATCAGGAAACAGTTTGGCCGGATGTGGAGAACTCTGCCACATCCGGCCGTCGTGTGTGATGCGATCACAGGTCGCACCGCGGCTCGCACCGCGCGCGTCGAGTCGCGCAGGAGCGCGCGGCTCAGCCCGCAGCCTCAACGCGTCTCACTCGGGGCGAGTGCCGAGCGTGGTGAGCAGGCGTTCGAAGTCGTCGGCAGAATAGAACGCGATGCGGATCTCCCCCTTCTCCTCGCCGGTGAGCCGGATCGCGACGTCGGTCGCGAAGTGACGCCGCAGGTGATCCTCGGTGCGGCGCACCTCCGCTGGACGCACGTCACCAGTCGCCGACGCGGGCCGCGCCGGCCGCTCGACGAGCGCGCGCACCCGCCGCTCGACCTCGCGCACGCTCCAGCCGTTGACCACGGCCTCGCGCGCGAGATCGGCCATCGGCCGCTCGTCCCCGAGCGCGAGCAGGGCGCGCGCGTGCCCGGCGGTCAGCTCGCGTTCTTGCACCATCCGGCGCACGGACGGCGGCAGCGCGAGCAACCGCAACGTGCTCGCTACCGTCGACCGGTCCTTCCCGACCACCTCGGCCACCTGCTGCTGCGTCAGCCCGAATTCGTCGAGCAGCCGCTGATACCCTTCGGCCTCCTCGAGCGCGTCGAGGTCGGCGCGCTGCAGGTTCTCGACGAGGGCGAGGGTGAGCAGCGTGCGATCGTCGATCGGCTTCACGACGGCGGGGATCTCCGTCCACCCGATGTTCGTCGCCGCACGCAGGCGCCGCTCACCGGCGACGAGTTCGTACCCGGACCCGTCCGTGACCGGCCGCACGGTGACGGGCTGCAACAGCCCGGTCGCCCGCAGGCTCGCCTCGAGTTCCGCCAGCTCCTCGGCGCGGAATGACTGCCGAGGCTGGTACGGGTTCGGGCGGATCTCGGCGATCGGGATCGTCCGAAGCGCGCTGCGCTCTTCGGACGTCGGCTCGGCGGCCACTCGCGACGCGAGCAGCGCTTCGAGCCCGCGCCCGAGCCGGCGCGGCGGGGCGGGGGGCATCAGACGACCTCCGCCGTCGCCGGTACGCGCTGCGCGGGACCGGCCGACTCGGCGGGCGCGGCCGACTCCGCGCCCGCCGCACGCGCCTGCTCGCGTTCGATGATCTCCTGCGCGACGGCCATGTAGGCCTGCGCGCCGACCGACGTGACGTCGTACAGGGCAATGGGCTTCCCGAAGCTCGGCGCTTCGGCCAACCGCACGTTGCGCGGGATCACGGTGCGGAAGACCTGCGCGCCGAAATACTCGCGCGCGTCGGCAGCGACCTGACGCGAGAGGTTGAGGCGGGCGTCGTACATGGTGAGCAGCACGCCGTCGACGGCAAGGTGAGGGT
>DASWUT010000246.1:0-2425 GCA_036401455.1 Gemmatirosa sp.
CCGCCGCTCACCCACGGCTCACGCGCCCGCCCGCTCGAGCAGCGGCCGCGCGCTCGCCCGGAGCGCCTCGTAGCGGTCGCGATCCACGCCGCGCGGGCCATAGACGACGGCCTGGTAGCCGCGGGCGAACGGCGCGAACGCCTGCACGACGTCCACCCCGCCGCCCGCGCGACGCAGCTCGCGCAGGTAATCGCCCGCCGTCTTGCTCGCGTGCGCCCGCACGAGCCCCGCGCGCGCGAGCGCCGCGACCACCCCCGCGTACAACCGGTGCGCCGCGACGTCGTAGCGCCCCTCCCGTGCGGCCGCCTCCGCGTCGTCGAGCGCGTCGCCCGCTGCCGCGGCGCTGCGGGTCCGGAGCCGCGGCAGCTGCTCGCGCCGTGCGACGCGGCGCGCGGTCGCCGCGGCCGCGACGGCCGCGAGCAGCGCGACCGTCGTCCAGAACGCGCCAGGCCCGGTCACGCCCGAGCGCTGCACGAGGACGAACAGCTGCCGGACGAGATCCGCCGCGCGCAGCATGAGCAGCTGCGCCCACGACCGCTCCGCGAACGCCGGCCCGCGGAACACCGCGGCGAGCGTGTCGCGGACGGCCGCGCCGTCGAGGGGCGTCAGCCGGACCGCCTCACCCGGCCGCGCCTAACGCGGCGGCCATCGACTCGACGTCGTAGCCCTCGCGCCGCACGCGCAGATCGTACGTGAGCAGCAGCACCGCCGTCGTGAACACCGGGTAGAGCGCCGCCGACACGACCAGCGTCGCGAGCGTGATGAGCACCGTCGCCACGCCCACGCCGGCGAGGCCACCCGCGAACCCGGCGACCAGCCCCGTCACCCCGCCGACCACCGACGCGATCACGATGAAGACGAACACGATGAGCAGAAACACGAGCATGACCTTCAGCGTGTGCAGCACGTGCCCATCGCCGCGCGCCCACGTCCGCCGCAGCACGTCCCCCACGCCGTCGCTCTCGACCGCCGCGGCCGGCACCGCCGTCGCGAGCCGAAGCCCGATGTACACCCCGGGCACGATGAACAGAATCACCCCGACCATCGTCGCGAGGAACGACAGGAGCGACACCCCGAGCACGACGCCGATCCGCGACGCCGCGCGCGCGAACGCCGGGCCGACCTCTGGTGCGTCCGTCCGCAGCGCGTCGTCGGCGTAGATCGTCAGCACCGCGACCGTCAGCGTGGCAATCACGAAGCTGAACACGCGCTCGGCCGACGCGAGTCCGTTGGGTGCGACGCCGATCGCGACGAGCAGCGCACTCGCGACGAATCCGGGGAGCATCCCCACGAACGCGATCGCGAAGAACCCGACGAAGTGGCGGCGGACCAGGCGCACGGCGAGGTCGATGATCTCGGACGCGGAGCGGGGGCGCAGGGCGAGGTCCGTCATGGCGAGGGCCGGCGGGAGCGGGGCGCGCGACGATACACCTTCGACAGGTGCCGCCGGCGGAAGCGACGCGCCAATATGTCGCCCCGCGCGACGCCGGCAAGAGCCCGCCACCGCCGCGACGGCGCAGACGTACGACGCGCGCACCGGCGCGAGGAACCCGCTCCTGCTGCGCGCCGACGCCCCGGACCCGACGACCAGCGCACCGGACCCTTCGCTCGCCAACGCCTTCAACGCGAGCATGGACGGCGTCTCGCTCAACGGCGTTGCCCTCATCGAGACGCCCGACCCCGCCGACGCTCGTTACGCCTTCTACTGCACCGGTGAACGCATCAGCGCCCGTGCCGTGCTCACGGCCGCGCACTGCGTGACCGACCAGAACACCGGCGCCCTCCTCGGGACGACGACGACCTCGTACTTCCGCACGCCGACCACGGGCGGCGGCACCGCGTACTCGCCGTACAACGCGTCCGCCGTCTTCGTGCAGTCCTCGTTCCACGGGTTCAACAACGCGACGACGCTCGACTACCAGGACGTCGCGGTCCTCGTCTTCGACAAGCCGCTGCCGGACTATCTCACGACCTACAGCCTCTACGACAACGGCCCGCTCGGAAGTCCGACGTCGATGGGCCAGAACACCGTCCACGCCGGCTTCGGCACCTTCGGCAACGGCGTCGGGCCGACTGACTTCGACTTCCGCCGCCGCGCGGGCGACAACGTCGTCGACTTCGTCGCCAACGACCCGAACGCGAGCGACTTCGGCGATCTCTACACGAGCTTCGAGGACCAGTACAACCGCTACAACTCGACCTGCTTCGTCTATGGAATCTGCTACGCCAGCCGCGGCGCGACCGAAGCCGGCACGGCCGAGGGCGATTCCGGCGGCCCGCTGTTCATCAACGGCCAGCTCGCGGGCGTCACGTCGTTCGGGACGTACCTCTGCGATCCGTCCGTGACGACCTCGTGCGTCCCGCTCGTTGCCGACTCCAGCCGGGCGTTCGATGGCTACGGCTCGCTTGACGCCTTCGCGCCCGT
>DASWUT010000247.1:0-2896 GCA_036401455.1 Gemmatirosa sp.
ACGCGGCGGCCGCGACGAGCGTTCCCGGCAGCCCGACGCGGCCGATCAGCGCGTAGCCCGCGACGAGCACGCCGCCGGCGGCGCCCAATGAGTTCGCGAAGTACAACAGCGCGAGCGCCCGCCCCGGCGCCGCGGGCGCGCGCCGCAGTGCGCCCGCGCTCATCAGCGGGAACGTCGCGCCGAGCAAGACGCTCTGCGGCAGGATCAGCAGCGCGGCGAGCGCCCACTTGGCCACGGTCACGAGCGCGCCGCCGCCCAACGCACCGAGGGCGGGGAAGAGGGCGTCGTACGCCCCGTTCGTGACCGCGACGAACAGCGGATGGAAGACGAGCGCGATCAGGCCGACGGCGAGCTCCACCGCGGCGTACCAGAGCAGCGGCTCGCGCAGCCGCGCCGACCGCCGCCCAACGACGTGCGCGCCGAGCGACATGCCGCCTAGAAAGATCACGAGCACGAGCAACTGCGCGTAGGCGCTGTGCCCGACGAACAGGCCGAGGTAACGCGTCCAGATCGACTCGTACATCAGTCCGGCCGCGCCGGACAGTACGAAGAGCGCGACGAGCGCGGGGAGTCTCGACATGCGTGGTCAGCGCGGGTGAAGTGTCGCCGGCACGCCGCCGACCGGGCGCAGCGTGACCGCGCCGCGCGCCCGCGGCTCCGGGCCCGGTACGATCCGCACCTCCCACCGGCTCGCGAGCGTCGCGAGCACCAGGATCGCCTCGGTCCACGCGAACTGCTCGCCGATGCAGATCCGCGAGCCGCCGCCAAATGGGAAGTACGCGAACCGCGGGCGCGCGGCCCCGTCCGCCGGATCGAGCCACCGCTCGGGGCGAAAACGATCGACCTCCGGCCACCAGCGCGGATCGTGGTGGGCGAGCCACGGCGAGGTCAGCACCCCCCACCCGGGCTCGATCGCGTAGCCGCCGAGCGTCGTGCGCTCGACGCACATCCGCCCGATCGCGTACGCGGGCGGAAACAGCCGCATGCTCTCCGCGATCACCGCGCGCGCGTAGGGCAGCGCGGGAAGGTCGTCGACGGTCGGCGCTCGCCGCGCGGCGCCGACGCCGAGCACGGCATCCAGCTCGACCCGCAACCGGCCTGCGGCCTCGGGGTTCCGCCCGAGCAGCGACCACGTCCAGCTCAGCGCCGACGCCGTCGTCTCGTGACCGGCGAGGAAGATCGTCATCGCCTCGTCGCGCAGCTCGTCGTCGTCGAGCGCGGTACCGGTGCCCGGTGCTGGCGCGCCCTCGCCGTCGTCGCGGGCGGCAAGCAGCATCGAAAGCAGGTCGCCCCGGTCGGTCGGCTCGCCGCGCGCGGCCGCCGCGCGCCGTCCGGCGATCATCCCGAACACGACGCGGTCGAGCCGCGTACGTGCCGCTCGGAAGCGCCGCGCGATCGGGATCGGTAGCCGCAGCGCCCATTCGCCGAACGGGATGAACGCGAGCGGCGCCGCCCGCAGCGCGTCGCCGAGCGCCTCGGCCACCTCGGCCGCGCTGTCGCCCACGTCCACGCCGAACAGCGTCTCGCCGGCGATGCCTAACGTCAGGGCCATCATCTCCGCGGCGACGTCGACCGGGGCGGCCGGGTCGGGACGGGCGCGCCAGCGCGCGTCCCACGCCTCGGCCGCGGTGACCATCGACCGCGCGTAGCCGGCCACGCGCTCGCGGTGAAACGCGGGCTGTGCCATCCGGCGGTGGCGCCGATGGTGGTCTCCCTCGCTCGTCAGCAGCCCCTCGCCCAGCAGCAGCTTGAGCCCGCGGTGCGCGTAGCCGCGCGCGAACCGCTTCTGCTGCGTGACCAGGACCTCGCGCGCGACGTCGGGGTGCGCGACGACGACGAACGTCCGCCCGAGCGCACGGAAGCGCACCACGTCGCCGTTCGCCGCGGACAGCGCGCGAACGGTGCCGAGCGGGTCGCGCGCGAGCGCCGCGCCCCACGCACCCGGCCACGCGGCACGCGCGAGCGGCGGGTGCGGCGCGACGACTCGGTCCGGTACCGGAGGATGCGTCGGCGACTCGGGAACTGCGGTAGTCGTCATGTCGAACGATCGCCGGGCATCAGGCGACCCGGCTAGTCCTGCAGCCCGCGCGAAACTGCTCGACGCCATCGCCGTACGGAGTCGTCGTGACAAACGCTGGTGCGCGATCGTCGGGCAAGCAAGTGATTACTTGCCGGCGTCGACTGGACGCTGTAACCTGCCCTCCGCATGGCCATCCGCGACCAGATCCTCGCCGCTGCGACGCGCGTCTACGCCGAGCATGGCTTTCGTGGCGCGACGACACGACGCATCGCGGACGCGGCCGGCGTGAACGAGGTGACGCTCTTCCGAACCTTCGGCTCGAAGGCGTCGCTGATCGAAGCGGCGCTGCGCCACACCGGTGCGATCGACGCGTCGGCGCCGCACGCGCTGCCCGACGTTCCCCACGACCCCGAGCGAGAACTCGCCGTCTGGGCGGCTGCTCAGCTCGCCAACCTGCGTACCAAGCGCTCGCTGATCCGTCAGGCGATGAACGATTTCGAGCTCCGCCCCGACGCGGCCTACGCGACGCAGGGCTGGGACGCCGCTGACGCCGAACTCCACCGCTACCTCGAACGCCTTGGTGAGCACGGCTTCGTGGCATGGGACACGAGCGCCGGCGACGCCTGCCTCAGCGAGGCTGCGCCGAACACGCGGCACGAAGATCTCCACGCCGCCGCGGCGATGTTCATGGCCGCCCTCTTCAGCGACGCGATGGGGCGCGACATGATGCCCCGCCTCTACCCGCAGCCGGCCGAGCGCGCCCCCGCGCTCTACGTGCGCCTCTTTCTGCGCGCGATCGACTGCGCCGGCTCCCACTCCGCCCCGCCCTCGACCGAGGCCGCCTAACCGAATGTCCAGCTTTCCCCGGCGTGCGAC
>DASWUT010000248.1:0-5364 GCA_036401455.1 Gemmatirosa sp.
GTCGGCGGTCAGGACTACACGCGCCTCAACGACATCAACTTCGAAGACGTCGAAAACGTCGAGGTCCTGAAGGGACCGGCCGCCTCCGCGATCTACGGCAGCGCCGCCGCCAACGGCGTCATCCTGATCACGTCCAAGCACGGCCGCAACGGCGCGCCGCAGTACCGCGCGTACCTCGAGGGCGGCCCCGTCAACGACGCGAATCACTATCCAGTCAACTACGCCGCCCTGAGCACCTTCGCGGCGGGACAGCCGTTTTACGACATCCCAGACGGCGGCATCCTGAACATCCGCTCGATCCTCGGCAGCAACGCGCCGTACGACATCTGCCCCAACTACAAGGCGGCGACTGGCGCGTGCAAGCAGGACGTCGTGCTCAGCTTCAACCAGCTGCGCGACTCGCGCACGTCGCCGTTCCAGACGGGAAGTCTGTCGACGGCTGGGCTGAACGTCTCGGGCGGCAACAACGCGCTGACCTACTTCCTGAGCGGCGACAAGGCCCGGAACTTCGGGGTCCTCCGCCCGAATGACGTTGACCGCACCAGCCTGCGCACCAACCTCACGGCGCGCGTCGGCGCGAACGCAAACGTCACCGTGCAGGCCAACTACGTCACGAGCAACACGGTCCGCATCAACAACGACAACAGCCTCTTCAGCCCGATCCTGAGTGGGTATTTCGGACCCGCCCAGTACCTGCCGGGCATGGAGTCCGACACCGTCAGCACTCCGGGCAACCGACTCGGCGCGTTCTTCGGCTACAACAATCCCGACTTTCGGAACGTCACCGTCGATCAGGGCGTCGACCGGTTCATCGTCAGCGCGCAGGCCAACTACACGCCCCTGAGCTGGCTCCGGATCAACGGCAACGCCGGACTCGACAACGTCAACACGCTCGACCAGCAGACGCTCGACCCGAAGTTCCAGATCCCGCTGACGCAGGACTACATCCGCGGCTTCCGTCAGGCGCAGCGCAGCTCCGAGCACGTCTACACCGCGAACGCGTCCGCGAGCGGCACGTTCAACCTGCTGCACGACTTCGTCTCGACCTCGACCCTCGGCGCGATCTACCAGGAGGACGCGCTCGACGGCGTCTACTGCTACGGCGTCGCGATCCCCTCCGGGTTGTCGTCGTGCAGCGCGACCGCGACCCAGTTCGCCGTGCAGGAGCCGTTCTCCGACTTCAAGACGGTCGGCGGCTTCGCGCGCCAGGAGTTCGCCTACGCCGACAAGCTGTTTATCTCTGGCGCCGTGCGCGCCGACAACAACAGCGGCCTCGGCGGTGGATTGAGCTACTTCCCACAGACTCAGGCATCGTGGGTGGCCTCGCGCGAGCGGTTCTTCCCGACGATTCCGACCCTCAGCCTGTTCCGACTCCGCGCGGCGTACGGCCAGGCCGGACAGCGCCCAGGCTACGGCCAGGCGCTCACGTCGTACAGCAACTACGGCGCGCTTTCCGGCAATCAGGAGAGCTCGGCACTGCTGCTCAACAACATCGGCAATCCGTCGCTGCAGCTCGAACGGACGAGCGAATCCGAACTCGGCTTCGACGCCAATTTCGGCGGCGACCGTGTCACCATCGAGTACACGTACTACGGGCGGCGTACGCGCAACGAGCTCATCGCGCGCCCCCTCCCGCCCTCGTCGGGTCTCTACACCGGCCCGAACGCCGCACTCGGCAGCTCGAGCAACGCCAACATCGGGCAGGTCTTCGAAAACCTCGGCGCCGTCACCAACAAGGGCAACGAGCTCGGGATCGGCGCCAACCTCGTCACGGCACGCAACTTCAGCCTCTCGACCCGGCTGACCGCGACAACCCTCTCGAACCACGTCGTCACGCTCGGCAACGGCGTCCCGCCGATCGTCCTCGGCTTCGCCGGTGCGCAGCAGGTCCGGGTCGGCTACCCCGCCGGCAGCTTCTTCGCGACGCCAATCACCTACAACGACGCGAACCATGACGGCAAGCTCGCCGTGAGCGAAGTCCGCGTCGATTCGGCCCAGCTGATCAAGGGAGCCGGGTTCGCCTATCTCGGGCCGGCGCTGCCGACCAACACGCAGGGGCTCTCGTTCGACATGGGCTTCCTGCGGAACTTCCACGTCACGACGCTCTTCGAGCGCCGCGCGGGAAACAAGCAGCTCAACTTCACCGAGTACTTTCGCTGCCGCACGCAGAACTCCGCCCCGTACTTCAGCGAGTGCGGCGCGCTGTCCAACCCGAACGCGTCGCTCGCCTCCCAAGCGGCGTACATCGGTTCGCAATTCTCGCAGTTCGGCGCGACGCCAGCCGGCTACGTCCAGGATGCGCGCTTCATCCGCTGGCGCGAGCTCACGCTGCGCTTCGACGTTCCGCAAGGGATCGCCCAGCGCTACTTCCGCGTCCGTAACGGCCTGTCGTTCTCGGCGTCCGGCCGCAACCTGAAGACGTGGACGCCGTACACGGGGATCGACCCCGAAGTCAACACGTACGGCTCACAGTCCAGCTTCGCGCAGGGCGAGTTCAACACGCAGCCGCCGGTCCGCACGGTCACGTTCCGCGTCAACGTCCAACCCTGAGCGGTGTCGCCTCTCATGCATATGACCACTCGTGGGATGCACGCACGCGTGCGCTCCAGCCTCGCGTTGACCGGCCTCGCCGCAATCGCGGCGGGGTGCAACACCGACAACACCGTCACCGTCACCGATCCGAACAACCTGACCCCGGGAGCGGTCTCGTCCGCGGGCACCACGGCGTCCCTTGTCCAGGGTGCGCTCTACCAGTTCCAGGGTGGCTATAGCGGGTTCGGCGATGACGCGTTCCTCTCGTCGTCTGCCGTCATCACCGACGAGTTCTACTACGGTGACACGTTCACCACGCGCAACGCGGCGGACAGCCGCAACCTCCAGCCGCCCTCGCTCGGCAACGTGTCGGACGTCGCGTTCGCGCGCCTCCAGGCCGCGCGCGTGCAGGCCCGCCGTGCGTTCGCCCAGGTCCAGCGCTTCACGACCAAGGCGACCGGCGCCGCCGACTCCGTCACGTCGGCACAGATGCGCGCGGTCGAGGGCTACGTGTACGTGACCCTCAGCGAGGGTTGGTGCGGCGGGGTGCCGTTCACGATCGTGCCCGACATCGGCACCATCGACCCGACCAAGCTCGTCTACGGGGCGCCGATCAGCACGATGGCGATGAACGACACGGCGATCGCCCGCTTCAACGAAGCGCTGAAGTACGACTCGACCAACGCCCTCGCGAAGATCGGGAAGGGGCGCGCGCTTCTCAACGAGGGGCGCGCGGCAGACGCCGCGGCAGCAGTCGCCGGTGTCGCCAACACGTACGTATTCCTGCTGCAACACTCGGCGAACTCGGGTTCCGAATACAATCCGATCGCGGTGCTCCAGCAGAACGGACGTTACGGCGTGTCCAACCTCGAGGGCGGGACCACGACGGACTCGGCGGGCGCGACGGTGAACATCCGAGCCGATGCCGGGCATCCGATCCTCACGAGCCTGACGCCATCGGGCCTGCCATTCCGCGCGATCCAGGACCCGCGGATCCCGTTCGAGGCGAACCCGCCGCAGGGTACGTGTTTCAGTTCCTCTGTGGCCTGCTGGCTCGACGACAACTATCCGACGTACGCGTCCTCGGTTCCCGTCGCCTCCGGCGTCGAGGCGCGTCTGATCGTGGCCGAAGCGCTGTACCAGACGATGCAGTACACCGCCATGCTCGACACGCTGAACGCGCTGCGCGCCAACGCCCCGGCGTTGATCCCGATCCTTTACCCGCAGCAGAAGCAGACCTTCGCGAACCTCACGATCGCGCCGCTGGCCGCCACGTCGGCCGTGGACGCCACGACCGCCCGCACGACGCTCTTCGCTGAGCGGGCTTACTGGCTCTATCTCACCGGACATCGGCAGGGCGATCTGCGCCGCCTGGCGCGCGCGCCGTACAGCCTCGCCACCAACCAGGTGTTCCCGAGCGGTACGTTCTTCCGCGGTGGGACCTACGGCAACGACGTCGCCTACCCGCTGCCGTACAACGAGGCCAACAACCCGAGCTTCAACGCCTCCGCCTGCTCGACGACAGCGCCGTAACGGACGCTGATCCGGACGGACAGACGAAGCGGGGCGCCCCGTAACCGGGCGCCCCGCTTCGTCTGTCCGTCCGCGTGTCGGTGCTTCAGCGCGGCATCGGAACGCCCTGCGGCGCCAGCCGCGGGGCGTTCCGATCGATCACACCGCGTCCGCCTGCTCCGTGACTACGCGCACCTGGTTGTCGACGACCTGCAGAAATCCGCCCGCGACGCGGAACCGCTGCGGTCCGTCGCCCGTCGCCCCCGTCAGCCGCAGCTCGCCGCGGCCGAGCAGCGCCATCATTGGCGCGTGTCCGGTGAGGATGCCGACCTCACCGTCGAACGCCGGGGCCACGAGCCCACGCACCTCGCCTTCGAACAGCACCCGCTCCGGGGAGATCACCGACACGCGCAGCATGGGTCAGCCCTTCGCCAGGCGCTCGGCGTTGGCGATCACGTCGTCGACGCCGCCGGCCATGAAGAACGCCTGCTCCGGCAGGTTGTCGAACTCGCCCTGCGTCAGCCGCTCGAACGACCCGATCGTCTCGTCCAGCTTCACGTACTTCCCCGGGATCCCCGTGAACTGCTCGGCGACCGCGAACGGCTGCGACATGAAGCGCTGGATGCGGCGCGCGCGCGCGACGATCCGCTTGTCGTCCTCGGACAGCTCGTCCATCCCGAGGATCGCGATGATGTCCTGCAGCTCGCGGTACCGCTGCAGGATGCGCTGCACCTCGGTCGCCACGCGGTAGTGCCGCTCGCCGATGTACTGCGCGTCAAGGATGCGGCTCGTCGAGGCGAGCGGGTCGACCGCGGGGTAGATGCCCAGCTCGGTGATCGCGCGCGAGAGCACGACCGTCGCGTCGAGGTGCGCGAACGCCGTCGCCGGCGCCGGGTCGGTGATGTCGTCCGCGGGGACATAGATCGCCTGCACCGAGGTGATCGATCCGTTCTTGGTCGACGTGATGCGCTCCTGCAGGTCGCCCATCTCGGTGGCGAGCGTCGGCTGGTAGCCCACCGCGCTCGGCATGCGGCCCAACAGCGCCGACACCTCCGACCCCGCCTGCGTGAAGCGGAAGATGTTGTCGATGAACACGAGCACGTCCGCGTGTTCCTCGTCGCGGAAGTACTCGGCGACCGTGAGACCCGCGAGACCGACGCGCAGACGCGCGCCGGGCGGCTCGTTCATCTGGCCGTAGATCAGCGCGACGTTGTCGAGGATGCCGGCCTCCTGGAACTCCAGGTACAGGTCGTTGCCCTCACGCGTGCGCTCGCCCACGCCGCAGAACACGCTCTTGCCGCCGTGCCCCTTGGCGACGTT
>DASWUT010000249.1:0-1500 GCA_036401455.1 Gemmatirosa sp.
GTTGCGCGGCGAGCGCGCGGGCCGCCTCACGCTCGGTCGCGAGGTCGGTCGCCTGCGCTTCGAGGCGTGTGTTCTGCTCTTCGAGCGCGGCCGCGCGCGCCGCGGCGACCTCGCGCGCGCGCGACGACTTCGCGTCGCGGATCGTGCCGTGGACACGCGGGACGAGAAACGGCAGCACGACCGCGGTCGCCACCGACGCCACGGCCGTGATCGCCTTGACCCCGCCCGAGAGCCAGTACGCCGGGTGCCACAGCGTCCAGACCTCGAGGAAGTGCGTCATCCCGCACGTGATGATGAACAGCCCGAACGCGACGAACACCACGCTGAACGGGATATCGCGCCGCGCCCGGTGCACGAGCAGGGCGAGCGTGACCGAGATGACGACGTACGAGATGCCGATGAGCAGGTCGGCCGTGACGTGCGTCAGCAGCAGCGGCCTGTTCCAGAGAAAACAGTACCCGTGCGGCAGGAAGTCGGCGGCGGGTGCGGACATCTCGTGTACGGACGACGGCATGCAGCGCAGGCAGTGGAAGGATGCGGCCCATGCACGACGGCGCCGGACGCGCGACGCGGGCGCGAACCGATAGCACGCTGCGCCCGTCCCCGATGATAGACGGCCCACGGCGACTCACCGCAACGCGCCGCGCGCTCGTATTGCTTGGAGCCCAATGTCACGGCTCTTCCTCGCCGGCGCCCCGTTCCCGACGTCCCCCCACGAGTTGCCGCCCAACGGACGGCAGAGTTCGCTGCATGCCGAAACAGACCCGCGACCCGATCACCAACATCTGGGGCGACCGCACGCCCTATCACGGCGGCGAGTACCCGGAGCGCGTGGACGAGCGCACCCTCGAAGATCCCGACCACTGGGTGCAGAGCGCGTGCGTGCTGTGGTCGACCGGGTGCGGGATGGACATCGGCGTCAAGGACGGCCGGATCGTCGGGGTCCGCGGCCGTGGCGTCGACATCGCCAACCGCGGACGGTTAGACCCGAAAGGACTCAACGGATGGGAGGCGAACAACAGTCCGGATCGCCTCACGCGGCCGCTCATCCGCCGCGGCGGGAAGGGTGGCCCGCTGGAGGAGGCCAGCTGGGACGAGGCCAAGGAGCTCGTCGTCCGCCGCTCCAAGACGCTGATCGACCAACACACGAGCGGCTCGATCGGTGTCTACACGACCGGGCAGTTCTTCATCGAGGACTACTACACACTCGCGGTAATCGGCAAGGCCGGACTCGGTACGCCGCACATGGACGGCAACACGCGCCTCTGCACGGCGACCGCGGCGGCGGCGATGAAGGAGTCGTTCGGTTCGGACGGGCAGGTGGGCGGCTACGCCGACCTCGACACAACCGATGCGATCCTGCACGTGGGGCACAACATCGCCTCGCAAAACACGATCATCTGGATGCGCGTGCTCGACCGCCGGCGCGGGCCCAACGCGCCCAAGCTCGTCGTCATCGACCCGCGCCGCACGTACACGGCGGCGGCGGCCGACGTGCAC